>JAUSIH010000061.1 GCA_030648205.1 Dehalococcoidia bacterium
CATCAGGCTTCTTCATGGGGCCGTGACGCTGGCTCTTGGGGGCTGGCTTAGCCGGTGGTGGAGGAGCAGACGTGCCGTGCACCGCCGTGCGCGCGCGCTGCGGCGGCACTGCGGTGGCGGGTGATGCCTTCTGTTTGGCGGCAGGCTTTGTAGCCACTGCGGCGCTCTTGCCCGCGGCGAGCCGTTTCTCAGTGGTGGTGCCTGGCTTCTTCGCGGGCTCTTTCGCCATGCGCTTTGCTCCCCACGGCTCGCCACTCCTGGTTGCATCTCCGGACAATCCTTCCGCCGCGGGCGACCGGGCCGGCTCCGGTCCTTGAGCAGCCCCGGGACTCCTGCCGCCGCATAGCGGTTCCGCCAACGGGTGATGGTAGGCGTCGTCGTACCCAGTCGCGCCATGATATCCCCCGTGGGTACGCCAGCGGCGCTGAGCAACACAATCCGCGCCCGCAGGGCCACCTTCTGGGGCGTCTTTCCGCTCCGCACGACCCGTTCCAACGTAGTCCGATCCTGTTCCGTGATGAGCACGTGTCTGCTGGTTCTCATACCCAGCAGTCTAGCATAACTAATGCTATTTAGGAAGCACTACACTAGTCGTTGCACCCAGTACTCAATGCAGAGGACAGCGATCCCTGAGGAGAGAGCGAGTGAAGATTGGTCGGAGCGAGTGGGGTCAGCGCGACGCTGCTCGCCTCATGCTACAATTGTCGGGCACTTTGCCCAAGCATCATCCCCAACAACTATGATGCCGGAGCTCAATCTAGTTGTAGGTGGCGCGTGTTTCTTATAGATAGATCTCTGAGGGCCAGCCAAGAGCTGTAGTGGAGGTAATTCTATGCCCAAGGACATCGATCTCACATCAAAGCGAATTAGCTTTCCAGATTCTCTGGATGAGTTGGAGGCAATCAATGATTTCCTGCTGTTACGGAAGATGACCGATGGCCTTCCGGTCGTCCCACCAACAGAGCGACGCGTTCGAGCCTTCATCGAGTATGCGAGGCGACGGGCGAGCGAAGTGATCGCCGTCATACCGCCGGCCAATCACCCCGCAACAGCGGAGAAACTAGCGGTTAACGCAGTCATGGCAGGCTGCAAGCCAGAGTACATGCCCATTGTCCTAGCCGCTGTTGAGGCGATGACGGAACCTCAGTTCAACCTGAACGCCATCCAATCCACTTCGGCCCCAGCGGGGCCCATGTTGATCATCAACGGACCAATCCGCCATGAGATCAGCCTTAATTGCTCATCAGGTCTCTTGGGCCCCGGTTGGCGGGCAAACGCAAGTATAGGGCGTGCTATTCGTCTGATCCTCATGAATTTGGGAGGCGCAGTTCCGGGCACGGTGGACTTGGCAACCCAAGGATGGCCTGGCAAGTACTCCTTGTGCGCGGGAGAACTAGAGGAGGAGAATCCTTGGGAGCCATTGCATGTAGAGCGCGGATTCAGGCGAGACGAAAGCACCGTTACTGTCCTGGGAGTTCAGGGTACCAATGCCATTGTGGAAGCAAGCCCGGACGCTGAGGATGTCATCAAGACCATCGAGCACGCGTTGGTAGATACCGGTTGCAACAACTTCCATACCGGTTTGGGCGAACCGGCTCTCCTTCTGTGCCCGACGCATGCGCAATTGCTGAAACGCCTGTTTCCCACCAAGAACCACTTGAAGAAGTACTTGTGGGAAAAAGTACGGGCCCCTGTCGAATGGTTCTCTCGTAGATACAAGGAGCGGCCAGGATTTCTTGAGCGTGTCGTGGACGGCACGGTGCCGATGATCCCTCAGTGGGAGGACTATATGGTTCTCATAGGCGGCGGCCCCGGCGGATTCTTCTCTACGTTCCTCCCGACATTCGGCGATAGTCTCTCGGTAACCCGCCGAATCGGGCGGTGATTCGCTTCAGCCAAACCGCCGCGCCGCGGCACGAACACGGCGCATGACGCTCCGGGTCTCCTGGGTGCGCGCTTCAGCCTGCTGGCTGGTCGGATCGGCTCCTTGGAACATGCTGGGCTCCTTTCTTCCCGGGGTACTCTATCCCTGCGACGGAGCTTTAGCAGCCCCCAGGGTGTCTTCAGTTTCTTGGGCTGGAGAACTGCTCCATTTTCGCTGGCGCGCTACATTCTGCGCTCTGAAAGAAGCCTACACTAGAACTCATTTCAAAATGCCTACTCACCCTTCGACAAGCTCAGGCTGAGCGGTGGCTTTTCCGTTCATGGTGACCTTGTCGAGCCATGAAGCCGAATTTGGGAACGGATTCTAGGACCCTAAACTCTCGGGTTTCTCACCCCCTCCGAAAAGTGTCTAATTTCGCTGACCTCACACATACATTGACAAAGAAATGCAAATGCAATAAACTCGTTGTGTAGCTCGACAGTCTATCCGAATTCCGGGCACAAAAGTATGTCTGGGGGAAACTCGCGGTTCTGGCATCACTAACCATCGCACCAAGAGGAATAGTATGTCGAAGATACAGGGGAAGCCGAGGCTTTATTTCATTCTATCGGTCATGAGCACCCTGGTGCTGGGTTTGAGCGCTTGTGCGCCAAGTGCGACGCTACCAGTCCCCCCGCCGCAAGCCGCAGCAGCCAAGCCCCCTACTCCCATTCCCGCAACTCCGCTGGCTCCTGCCGTACCTACACCACGAGCACAGCCGACAGTATCCGTCTCCGCTTCTCCAACCCCTGCGAGTGCGAGCCCGCGCCGAGGTGGCGTTGTCCGCATGCTTTTGGCTACCGAACCGGCGTGCCTGGACATATACACTTGCGTCAACGCTCATTGGTGGGTGGCACCAGCGTACAATTTGCTCGTGCAACGCGACCCACAAGAAGGCATCAAACTGTTTCCTGACTTGGCAGAAAGCTGGCAACTTAGCCCTGATGGGCGCACGTTCACAATCCACATTCGAAAGAACGTCAAATTCCAGGATGGGACGCTGCTAACAGCCGACGACGTCGCGTTCAACGTTCAAAGAATCATCACGCCCCTGCAAGGCGATATCCCTCAATTGGCTTGGGCTTTAGGACCGGTGACAGAGCAAGTGAACACCGTGGATTCACAAACGATTCAAGTAAAACTGAAATATCCTTTCGCGCCTTTTCTAGAGCTATTCGCCATCGACTTTTTCCCGATGTATTCTAAGAGCTTTATGCTGGAAAAGCGCGGAGACTTGCGCGCGAAGCCCCCCATTGGTACAGGCCCGTTCGAGTATCAGAGCTATACGCCGGGCGTCGGGGCAAGACTTGTTAGGAACGCCAATTACTGGGATAGCGGGCTTCCGTATCTTGATGGGATTCAACTGATCCTGGTCAAGGACCGCGCCACTCAAAAGGCCGCTCTGCGAACTCATTCGGTCGATTTGGCCGGTCGTATTTTCGAATCCTTTAGTCCTGCAGAGGTCGCTGAAATCAGGCAGCAAGCGCCCGCAATCGTCTTCAAACCCAGCAATTCATCGGCAGGAGTTGGGTTGTATCTTAACACTCGTAAGAAGCCCTTTGATGACCCCCGTGTACGTCAAGCGGTTTATCTCTCGATTGACCGTGGTGCGGCAGTCAAGATCATAGCCGAAGGAGACGGTCTGATCGGCGGACTGTTCAGCAATTATCCTGGCTGGGGACTCACTCAAGAGGAACTCGGCAAGCTACCGGGCTTTCGTGACAAGACTTCTGAGCGCGAACAAGCAAAAAAACTACTTGTGGAAGCGGGTTATCCCCAGGGATTTTCGGTCTCGGTTCTTGCTCGCCCGGTCCCCCTGCTGCAAACGACGGCGATTTTCGTCACCGGACAACTCCAAAGCATAAACGTACGCGGAGTGGTGGATCCGCAGACAGACGCTGCCTTCTACCCGCGGGCGCTCAAAGGGGACTTTGATGTGGCAGTCGGGGCGGGTGCAAATGTAGCCCTTGACCCACTGATGCAGGGTCGTTTTTTCGTGCCCGGTGGCGTGCTCAACTATACCGGCAATAGTGATCCCAAACTTGTCCAATTATGGTCTCAGCAGATGAGCGAGAATGACATCGGCAAACGCCGCGAACTCATTCGGGATATCGAGACCCACGTCTTGGGGCAATACACATTCATCCCTATCGTTTGGCCTCGTACTTACCAGGCGCATTGGCCAAACGTGCACGATGTTGTCATTCCGGCAACAGATTACACAGGCAATCGTCTGGACCGTATCTGGCTGAGCCCGTAGGCACACTATCGTTTACGGCGCGCGCACACGTTTCGCCACGGTACGGTGGCGCGTTGTTGCAATCTTCCGTCTCCCCCTCCACGGCGCGCGTTATGCAACAGTAGCGAGCCGTCCGATCCACTCTTCAACGCCTAGGACCGCAACGTCCGACGGCAGGTAAAGTTTTCCATCACGTCGGGGCGAGTGGGCTCGCCCCGACACCATCTTGTTTAGATCTGCGTTCCGGATTGATCACGCGGCTTCGGCGATCTTCCTCGTAGAGGTAGACTTACGGATAGAGCCAGCACCAAATGGTCATTTGTGCGCGCCCCCTCTCCCGATGAGAAGGGGGGAGAAGTAAAGCGAATCTGGGAGGGCCCCTCCCAGACCCTCCGGCGGGGCTGCGCCCCTGCACCCGCTTTTTTGCGCACGCATTATCGTCTTCCCTTATTCTCTCCGCGAGGAGAGGGGGATGAATAGGGTGTCCGGGGGATACCCCCAGACCCCCGGCGGGAGCGGGAGCGATGCTCCCGCACCTCACCGCGGGCTTTCACCATCGCGCCCCTCTCATGTAATCCCTGTATCTCCTCGCGGCGTCGTCGCCATCGTGGGGCCGACGGGCGTCGGCAAGAGCGCGCTGGCGCTGCATCTGGCCCAGGCCCTCGGCGGCGAGATCGTGAACGCTGATAGTCGTCAGGTCTATCGCGGCATGGACATCGGCACCGCCAAGCCCTCGCCGGAGGAGCGCTCCCTCGTCCCGCATCACCTCTTCGATTTCGTTGACCCCGACGGGGAATTCAGCCTCGCGCTGTACCAGGAGAAGGCGAACGCCGCCATTCAGGACATCCTGAGCAGGGGCAGGCTCCCCCTTCTCGTCGGGGGCAGCGGCCTGTACATCTGGGCGGTGCTGGAAGGCGTGCGGGTGCCGCGTGTGCCGCCGGACGCCGCGTTCCGGAGCGCCATGCAGGAGCGCGCTGAGCGCGATGGGCCGCAGGCGCTGTTCGCCGAGCTTGAGGCGATTGATCCGGAGGCCGCGTGCCGCATTGACCCGCGCAACGTCCGCCGGGTCATCCGCGCGCTGGAGGTGTGCCGCGCCACGGGCGCACTGTTCTCAGACCTGCGGCGCAAGGAGCCGCCGCCGTTCGAGTCGCTGGTTATAGGGCTTGCTTTGGAGCGGCGGGAGCTGTACCGGCGCATTGACGCGCGCGTGGACGCCATGATGGCGCAGGGGTGGGTGGAGGAGGTGCGCGCATTGCTGGAGCGGGGCTATGGCCTTGACCTGCCTTCCATGTCGGCGGTAGGCTATAGGGAGATTGCCCTGCACCTATGTGGAGACATAACATTGGAGGAAGCAGTCGCGCGAGCCAAGTCGAGCGTGCACGGTTTTGTGCGGCATCAGGGCGCGTGGTTCCGCCGGAGCAATCCGCGCATCCGCTGGCTGGACGCCGCGGGCGATCCGTGCGTTCCCGCCGAGTCGCTGGTGCGCGCGTGGCTGGTGGGCGGGTAGGCCTCACCCCTGTCCCCTCTCCGTCATACGGAGAGGGGAGAAAACGACGTCCATCACGTCCTTCAAAATGACAGGAGAGGGCGCAGAGGCCCACGTTCGATTGGAAGGTGCAGCGCCGCAGGGTGGCTGGGGGCGACGGGGGTGTCCCCCGTCTATCGTTTTCCCCCCCCCTTCTTGCAAGGGAAGGGGGATACAGGGGGATGGTTCGGAGAAAATGAAGTTCCTCAAGATGCACGGCACGGGCAACGACTTCGTCATCCTGGAGTCGCTGCCGACCGCCGCCGACTGGCCGGACTGGGCGCGGCGCATCTGCGACCGCCACTTCGGCGTGGGCGCCGACGGCCTGATCATCGCGCAGGCGAGCCGCGTCGCCGACCTGCGCATGCGCATCTTCAACCCGGACGGCTCGGAGGCGGAGATGTGCGGCAACGGCGTGCGCTGCTTTACCAAGTTCGTTCTGGAGAGCGGTCGGGTGGACCGTCAACGCTCTCCCCTCAAGGTGGAGACGAGCGCGGGGGTCATCACGCTCTGGCCCCGGTGGGCGGACGGGCAGGTGACGCACGTGCGCGTGGGGATGGGCCAGCCGCGCTTTGCCCCACAGGAGATACCCGTCAGTCTGCCGGGCAAGGACGGCGCCGGAAAAGGGCCTGTCCGGGACTACCCGCTGGACGTGGGCGGCCATCGGCTCGCGCTGACGTTCGTCTCCATGGGCAATCCGCATGCCATCCACTTCCTGGACGATGCCAACGGGTTCCCGCTGCTGGAAGTCGGGCCCAAAGTGGAGCGCCACGCGCTGTTCCCGAGCCGCACCAACTTCGAGATCGTGCAGAAGCTGGGCGAGGGCCGCCTGCGGGTGCGCGTATGGGAGCGCGGTGCGGGAGCCACGCTCGCGTGCGGGACGGGGGCGTGCGCCGTCATGGTGGCCGCCCAGCTCAAGGGCCTCGTCGGACGGGAGGCGCAGGTGGAGATGCCGGGCGGCCCGCTGGCCGTGGAGTGGGACGGCGCGGGCGAGGTGTTCATGATCGGCCCGGCGGAGGCCGTGTTCGAGGGCGAGATGCGGCCTGAAGCCGTCGGCATCAGGCCGCATGCCTAGCGTGGGGCGGGTCGTCGCCGTCTGCGCCAGTCCCCATACGGGCGTGCCCAAGCCGCCTCAGCCTGTCATCACGGTCGGCGCGCAGGGCGTCGAGGGCGACTTTCACGCGGGCCCGATCAACCGCCACAAGAAGTCCGGCCCGCCGGAGCCGAACCGCCGCCAGGTCAGTATCGTCGCGCGCGAGGCGACCGACGCCGTCAGCGTCGCGCTGGGCATCCGCCTGCGCCCGGGCGACCTTGCCGAGAACGTGCTGGTCGAGGGGCTTGGCGACCTCTCGCAGCTTCAGCCCGGCGACCGCCTGCGCCTCGGCGAGCGCGTGGTGGTGGAGGTCACGGGCCAGAACAAGCCGTGCAAGACCCTCGCCGTGCACCATCCGGACATCGTCGCCGCGTTCACGGGGCGTCGCGGCGTCGTGGCGGTCGTCGTCGCGACGGGCGAGGTGCGGCCCTGTGACAGGGTGGAGGTGACGCGGACGCCCGCCGCGGAAGCGATTGACAAAGAGGCGGCGTCACTCTAAGGTAGGGGCGCGTGATTCCCACCTCACAGGGCAATACATAGGAGTGCCTGATGGACTTCAAGTTCGCTCGACGGGTGCAGCAGCTTCCCCCGTACCTCTTCGTGGAGATCTCTCGCAAGATTGCCGAGAAGCGGGCCAGGGGCATTGACGTCGTCTCCTTCGCCATCGGCGACCCCGACATCCCGACGCCGCCGCACATCGTTGACCGCCTCATCGAGGCCTCGCGCGACCCCGCGAACCATCGCTATCCGGAGACGGACGGCCTGCCGGAGTTCCGCAAGGCGGTGGCGGGCTGGTACGAGCGGCGCTTCGGCCTGACCTTCCACCCGGACAAGGAGGTCCTGCCGCTCATCGGCTCCAAGGAAGGCATCGGGCACATGGCGCTCTGCTTCATTGACCCGGGCGACGTGGCGCTGGTGCCGGACCCGGGCTACCCGGTGTACAGCGTCGGCACGCTCTTCGCGGGGGGCGAGTCCTACTACATGCCCCTGGCGGAGGAGAACGGCTATCTGCCGGACCTGGACGCCATCCCGCAGTCGGTGGCGCAGCGGGCGAAGGTGATGTGGCTCAACTATCCGAACAACCCGACCGCGGCCGTCGCCGACCTGGGCTTCTTCGAGCGGGCCGTCCACTTCGCGAAGAAGTACGGCGTCGCGATATGCCACGACGGGCCGTACAGCGAGGTAGCCTTCGACGGCTACAAGCCGGTAAGCTTCCTGCAGGCGAAGGGCGCGCGGGACGTGGGCGTGGAGTTCCACTCGCTGTCCAAGAGCTACAACATGACCGGCTGGCGCATCGGCATGGTGGTGGGCAACGAGAAGCTGGTGAACGCGCTCATGCGGGTCAAGTCGAACCTGGACTCGGGCATCCCGCAGGCCATCCAGCTCGCGGCGGTGGCGGCGCTGAACGGCCCGCAGGGCTGCGTGGACGAGCACAACCGCATCTACCAGCGTCGCCGCGACCGGCTGGCGCCTGCCCTTGCAAAGATGGGCTTGCGCGTCACGCCGCCGAAGGCGAGCCTGTACATCTGGGCGCGTCTGCCGCAGGGGCAGAAGTCCATTGACTTCGCGGCGCGGCTGCTCGACGAGATCAACGTGGTCGTGACGCCGGGCATTGGCTACGGGCCGTCCGGCGAGGGGTACATCCGCCTCTCCATGACGTTGTCCGACGACAAGCTGGAGGAGGGTGTGCGCCGCATGAGCGCGTGGAAGGGACTGAAGGGGTAGGGGGCGGTCTACCTCACTCTCTCGGTCTCCCTCTCCGCGTGCAGAGAGGGAGAAGACAGGACGGGTTCAGGCGGGCGGCTTAGCATGCCGCGCCCCTACGATCGGGGTATCAGATAGGGATTTGAATTGTTTGCATTTTTTTTTCGGGGCCTGTCCTATCCGCGTGCTGTATCTGACGGGTTGAGTTACGGAGTTTTGTTTTGGTTATGTCTCGTCGGGGAGACGGCGACGGGCCAGGCGTGGTGTTGCGAGCATGGCTGCATCGGGACCGCGCCGCGTGATGGGGCATAGGGGACGCTCCTTTCTGCGTGGGGGTTGGGGGTTAGGGATTGGGGTTTGGGAGTTCTATCTCACTCCTTCGACTGCGCTCAGGACAGGCTCTCTCGGTCTCCCTCTCCGTTATACAGAGAGGGAGAGGATGCGGCATCCGGCAGGGCAGACACGCAGGTCTGCCCCTACGAGCCGATGCGCCCGGTAACACTATCGTTCTGTTGACAGAGTAGCGCGCGGTTTTGGGGTGGGGCAAGGGGCGGGTGGCGGGGCGGTGGGGGTTGGGGGTTGGGGACTAGGGGTTGGGGGTTGGTACTGTAGGGCGCTCCGGCATGCCGGATTGCACCTACGAGGCGCGGGCCGGGAATGGAGGCGGATGGAGGTAGATTCCTCGCTTCGCTCAGAAGGGGAGCACCCTCACCCTTCGGCAAGCTCAGGACAGGCCCTGTCGAATCCACGAGCGGGCCGCGTCGTTGGCGGCGTTCCCCAACGGGCTGTCCCAAAATCCGTGGATTCTTACCAACCAGGCTCACGCGAAAGCGCCCATTCAGGAAGCGGCGGTAACCATTCCCTGTCATACCAGCGAAAGCTGGTATCCAGAGAAGCGCCGGGGAACGCTGGATTCCGGCCCCGTATCGGGTACGGGGCAAGCTGTACGCCGGAATGACGAACGGGCGACGCTGGATCCCGGCCCCGTATCAGGTACGGGGCAAGCTCTTCGCCGGAATCGCTCATGCTGGCATTCAGCACTAGGAAGGATGAGAACGCCGCGCCCCAGATGCCTCGTCGGCGAAGCGCCGTCCGAAGCCAGGGAGTGCAACCACCTCCTCGGTATGACAACCCACCTCCGCCCCGGCATTTTCGTAGGAATGACAGAGAGGGGGACACGCCTGGGGTATCAAATACAACCCGCCAGGTGATTGCTGTGCCCATTTGCGCCCAACGGCCATCTGCCGGCAATCCACGGATTACGGACGCCCCGCGCCTCTTGCGAGTCTTGCGCCTTTGCACTAAACTGCGCCCATGACCGCCAACACGCTCTACTACGGCGACAACCTCAAGCTCCTCCGCGACCACGTTCCCGACGAGTCGGTTGACCTCATCTATCTGGACCCGCCGTTCAACAGCAACGCCAGCTACAACGTGCTGTTCAAGGAGCGCAGCGGGGAGGAGTCCGCCGCCCAGATCAGGGCGTTTGAGGACACGTGGCACTGGGGCCAGGAGGCCGAGCGCGCCTTCGCGGACGTTCTGGCGAGCGCCATCACCCCACAGGAAACTAAAGACCTACTTGTTGCTCTACGCAAGGCACTAAAAAGCACCGACATGATGGCGTATCTGGTCATGATGACGATACGCCTCGTGGAGTTGCGCCGGGTACTGAAACCGACGGGGAGCATCTACCTGCACTGTGACCCGACCGCGAGCCACTACCTGAAGGTCATGCTTGATGCTATATTCAAGCCAAGCAACTTCATAAATGAGATTATATGGAAACGCTCAGACGCGAAAGGCGACACAGGTCAAGGAGCCAAACATTTTGGGCGGGTCAACGATACGCTTCTGCTCTACGCAAAATCTCTTGACTATATATTCAACCCGCTCTATGGCCCTTTAGACCCGGATTACGTGGAGAATTTTTATCGATACGCAGATCCAGACGGGCGGAGATACAAGCTTGACAACATGTTAGGGCCAGGGGGAGCAGCCAAAGGCAACCCCTCATATGAAGTTATGGGGATAACCCGATATTGGCGCTATAGTAGGGAACGCATGCAGCAACTTGTTCAAGCTGGCCGTGTCATTCAAACAAAGCCCGGGACAGTTCCCATGTACAAGCGTTATCTTGACGAATCAAAAGGAACACCTGTCACTACAAATTGGACGGATATAAGCTTGATCAGAGGTTGGTCTAGTGAGAAACTAGGTTACGCAACTCAAAAGCCCCTCGCCCTGCTCGAACGCATCATCCAGACCTCCTCCAACGAGGGCGACGTCGTGCTCGACCCCTTCTGCGGCTGCGGCACGGCGGTCGCGGCGGCGCACAAGCTCAACCGCAAGTGGATTGGCATGGACATCACGCATCTTGCCGTGGCCCTGATGAAGAGTCGGCTGAAGGACATGTTCGGTCTAGAACCCAAGAAGGACTATCGCGTGGTGGGCGAGCCTGAGGACCTGGAGAGCGCGCGGCAGCTCGCGCAGGATGACCGCCATGAGTTCCAGTACTGGGCGGTCTCCCTCGCCACCGGCCAGCCGCGCCAGGAGGACAAGAAGGGCGCGGACAAGGGCGTGGACGGCGTCATCTACTTCATAGACGGGCCGCGCAAGACCGCGCAGAAGGCCATCATGCAGGTCAAGAGCGGGCACGTCTCCTCCGCGTACATACGCGACCTGAAAGGCGTGCTGCAACGGGAGGACGCCGCGCTTGGCCTGTTCATCACGCTGGAGAAGCCCACCCGCGACATGGAGACGGAGGCGGTCAGCGCGGGCTTCTTCCACTCCGACCTGATGAACCGCGATTACCCGCGCGTGCAGATACGCACCATCGAGGAACTTCTTGCGGGCAAGGAGTTCCAGATGCCGGGGCGCGGCGCGCGTCCGGCGCAGTTCAAGCAGGCCCCGCGCGCGCAGCGGCGGGAGGGCAGGCAGGGGCAACTCCTGTCGGACGCGGAGAATGGAAACTCCTAGTGTGGAGTCCCCCAGATTTGTTTACATTTTGATGCTCCGAGGGGAATGTCAGGCGTGCACCGGCGGCCCCGTCATTCCGGCGAAAGCCGGAATCCAGACCCGGTGTCGGCCATGCAAGGCGGACAATGAAGCAACCCTGTGTCTACGTGCTAGCCAGCAAGCGCAACGGCACCCTTTATGTGGGCGTGACCTCCAATCTAGTCCAGCGTATCTGGCAGCATAAGCAGGGACTGGTGGAGGGGTTTACCAAACGTTACCGCGTCCACACACTGGTATGGTATGAAGTCCATGCGACGATGGAAGCTGCCATTGCGCGGGAAAAGGCACTGAAGGAGTGGAAACGCACCTGGAAACTGGAACTCATTGAGAAGAACAACCCGGATTGGCGGGATCTGGGTGACGAGCTTGTGTAATGGGATTCCTGGATTCCGGCGTTCGCCGGAATGACGAGACAAGAACGCGTCCCGCCAGTCGCTGGTGCTCGTCTAAATAGGCAGTGTATTTCAGAGGTCACACATTAGCGCATTCTTGCGACAAACGCGCCAGGGAAAGCCGCTCATGGTTCGACCCTTCGGCTCTGCTCAGGGCAGGCTGGCTCACCACGAGCGGGAAAATACAAATTGTCAACAGAGCCGAGTGTGGAGTCCCCTAAGTTCGCCGACAATGTCATTGCGAGGCCCGATGGGTTCGACCCTTCGGCTCTGCTCAGGGCAGGCAGGCAAGCCACAGGCTGCGGAGGGCCGCCGCAATCTGGCGGCGGGACCCACCCCCTTCTCCAGATTGCTTCGTCCTCCTTCC
>JAUSIH010000062.1 GCA_030648205.1 Dehalococcoidia bacterium
TCCCGCCACCACCGATCGCGTTGCGGGATTGAGACGAAAATCGGAAAATGTGCCTGCCTGAGTTGCTAACATGCCGCGCTGACTCCTTACCATTGGGAAAATATGACTAGCCAGTCAGCGCGAGTCTTGAGAGTGGGTGAACAGGAAACGCGGAGGATCCTGCGCAGGACCAAGCTGTGAAACCGGGCTGACAGTATAGACCATTCGATTTAGTATACCATGATATTGGAATTCGGGTTCCGTTTCATTTGAGTTGATGCTGCTGAAGATTGGTGTCTGGCCCAACCTTTGCCCTAATCAAAACGGAACGGAACCCTCAGGGGCTACACCTGTACTGAACACAGGGAGATTCCTCGTCCTTCCGCGAAAAGGACTCGGAATGACAGACGACCCTTCGTTGCCATTCCAAGCGCAGTGAGAAATCTCCTTAGCGCCGCCACGCGGAGACGGTCCTTGCGCTGACAAAGATGTCGTTTCAAATGGATGTTGGCTGGTCATCAGGGAAAGTCTGACCCCCGTAGTGAGGCCGCCAGATGTTGGACATCTTGATTTAGGTATCTCGGATTCCTGTTGCATTACGTTGGATTCTGGACTCAGCCAGAGCGCCAATCTCGATAGGCAGCCGTACTCGTTGATCACGGTGACGCATGGGACTGCGCCTCGCCGATTGGGGAGCCTTCGCCATGACGAAGGCTCTCTTCGATTAAGCTGTCGCCGCGGCGGTCGTGTGTCCCAGAAGATACAGAAGGCCGTCCTTCAGTTCGGCGTACTCGGGCATGTGGACCATGGCGCGCTTATCACGGGGACGAAACATGTTCACCATGACGACTGCGCTGATCGTCGCGCGCGGGCCGTTGCTCATGACGGCTATGCGGTCGGAGAGGAAAATAGCCTCGTCTATGTCGTGCGTGACCATGACGACTGTCTCCGACGCCCTGTCAAAGCTCCACAGCTTGACCAGCTCGTCCTGAAGGGCGGAGCGCGTGAGCGCGTCCAGAGATCCGAACGGCTCGTCCAGAAGCAGTATCTTCGGCTGCACCGCGAACGCTCGCGCGATGGCGGTGCGTTGCTTCATGCCACCTGAAATCTGAGCGGGCCTTTTCTTCTGGTGTTCGCTGAGACCGACTTTTCGCAGAATAAACTCGGTCCGGTCTTCCTTTTCAGCCTTCGGCTCGCGCGGGAATACGGCGTCGATCGCCTCATACACGTTCTCCCGAACGGTCATCCACGGCAGCAGCGCGTGGTTCTGGAAGACCATGCCACGGTCAGGGCCGGGGCCGTTGATCGGCTGGCCTTCCAGCATGAGCGAACCAGTGGTCGGGAAGTCCAACCCCGCGATCATGTTGAGCAGCGTGGATTTACCGCATCCGGAGTGGCCGATGATGCTCACGAACTCGCCGCGCTGAATGTCCAGGTTCACGTCCGAGAGGGCCGTGTATGTAGAGCGGCCCACTGAGAACGATTTTGATACGCTTTGAATGCGCAGGTACGGTTCCATCAGGCCACCTCCCCGTAGGAGAACCGTTTCACCAGGAACTGGAACACACGATCAAGCGCGAGGCCGACGATGCCTATTAGCAGGATGGCTGAGATTACCCTCTGCAGATTGAGGGCGTTCCAACTGTCCCATATGAAGAAGCCAATACCCGTCCCGCCGGAGAGCATCTCCCCCGCGACAATCACTAACCAGGCAATTCCCATGCTTAGCCGCAGACCGGTGAAGATGTGCGGCATGCTGTACGGCAGCAGCACACGGGTCAGGTACTTCCATCTGGAGAACTTGAAGACGCGCGCCACGTCCTTGTGCGTCTGAGGCACGCTGCTCACGCCAAACGCGGTGTTGATGACCGTGGGCCAGAGCGACGTTATAAAGACGATAAACAATGTCGCGTTGTTGGCTGAGTGCAGAATGGCGAGGCCGACTGGAAACCAGGCGAGCGGAGAAATAGGCCGCAGGATTTGGACAATGGGGTCCATGATCCTGCGAGCGAACGGGTTGGACCCAATCAGAATGCCCAGAGGTATGGCCACTGCCGATCCCAGCGCGAACCCTATGAGAACACGCTGCAGTGAGGCGAACAACTGAAGCCCGATACCCTTGTCGTTCGGGCCGTTGTCATACAGCGGGTTGATGATCATCTCCCAGAACACCTTCAGCGTGGCAATGGGGCCGGGCAGGTCCTTGGCAAGAAGGGAGATGAGTGCCCATACGCCGGCGAGCGCCACCGCGGACCCAATCATGGATAAAGCGGTGACAACCCACAGTGGCGGGTTAATCCGCATATTCTTCGTTATGACCACAAGCGGTGAGGGCCTGCGGACCGCGGTCATCGGAGTATCTGCGAGAGTGGTCATTTCAGAGGACCTCCCACGGTCTTCAGGTAGGCTGCAGGGTTGGCCGGGTCAAAATAGGCGTTATCAAGTGTTATCGTAAACGGTTTCATGTCGTCATCCGGTATGGGTATGTTCATCTCCTGAGCAACCTCTCGATAAAGGTCTGACAGGATGAGTCTGTCCGCTATTGCCTTCGTGTCCGGCAGCTCCTTCAAATAGCCGAAGCGCACGTACTGAGCCATGAACCAGACGGCGTGGCCGCGCCGCGGCATGTTGACGAATCCGTTGTTATAGAAGCGCATGGAGTCGTCAGTGAACTGGCGCTTCCCCAACGTGCCGCCCAAGTCGTAGTCTCCCTTGAGCCGCGCGTCAATGACGTCCGCGCTGGCGTTCACGTAGGACTGCTGGCCGATGATTCGCGCGACTTCCGCCGTGTTCTTCGGATCTTCTATGTATTGTGAAGCCTCAAGTATAGCTTTCATCATAAGCTTCAGGTCACCGCGGCGCGCCTTGGCGAAATCCGCGTTCACGCCGAGCGCTTTCTCGGGGTGGTTCTTCCAGATGTCCTGCGTTGCGATTGTTGTGAAGCCTATGCCTTCCTTCACGGCGACTCCGCCCCACGGCTCTCCAACGTTGAAGCCGTCCATGTTTCCGACTTTCATGTTCGCCACCATCTGTGGAGGTGGGATGGTGATGATCTTGACGCCCTTCTGGTCAACGCCTGCCGCTGCCAGCCAGTAGCGGAGCCACATATCGTGGGTACCGCCCGGGAAGGTCATGGCAAACGTGACCTCTTTCTTCTTGGCCTTGAGTTCATCTACCGCAGCCTTCACTTTGGAGAGATCGCCGTAGCCGACCTTCCCGCCGAAGCCCTCAATTGAGAGAGTCGTCGCCTGGCCGTTGTTATTGAGCATCATCGCTATGTATATTTCCTTGCCTGCCGGGCCGCCGATTCCGTTGTAAACGGAGAAGGGCATGCCGAAGAGCATGTGGGCGGCCTGAATGTCGCCGCTCAACAGGCTGTCGCGCGTGCTCGCCCAAGAGGCCTGCTTGATCAGGTCCACGTTAAGGCCGTACTTCTTGAAAAACCCCTTCTCCAGCGTGATCACGACGGACGCGTTGTCCGTCAGCGAAATGAAGCCAACCTTGATCTTTTCTCCGCTGCCAGTCTGCGGCGCGGCGGCAGCGGAGGCCGGCGCTTCAGGCTTGGCTGGAGCGGGCGCCGCCGGGGCAGCGTCGCATGCGGCGACCGTGATCGCCATGAGCACGGTCAGGATAGAGACGAAGACATTTCTCGCGAAGCCTGGACGACGGGCGGCGGTTCGCCGCGCAACAAGACCGCTCAAGGTAACTTTATGAGTCTCCATAGAGCCTCCTATCCGAAAGTTCCCAAAACCGACATGGGGGATGTGCCGGATTGCTCGGATCGCTCTCCGAAGCGCCGCGCCTGTGCTTGGACAGGCCGCATCTCAGAACCATGCCCGTTCATGACAAGATATAGTCAGATTAGACGAGGCAAGTTGCCGACGAATTACGCAACGGTTACTGTCCGGTAACGATTGTGTAAAGGGCGCGTGAAGCCTGTCGCCGCAGCGTGGGTCGGGGACGCGAGCGAGACGGGGCTAGACGCTGGCGGAGACCAGGACTAGTACCTACCTGCGGAAAAGTTATGGCGTCCGTTCAAAGCTGCGTCAAAGCTGGACATTCGTCACGGAACTTTCGCAGCTAAGTACTAGTGTGCAGCTCTACCGAGAGACTAGGAGACGATCCGACCAACCAAAAGCAAGGAGAACCGTTGCAGGTGCCACGGGTTTCTCCCAGAATGACATAAGAACACATGTCACCTGAGTCTTTCCGTAAAAGGACTCGGAATGATAGCACGCCGCCCTACACCGCGAACGCCGCGAACTTGATCTCCGTCATCGCCTCCATGGCGAAGCGCACACCCTCGCGGCCCTGCCCGCTCAGCTTGATGCCGCCGTACGGCATGTGGTCGGCGCGATAAGCCGAGCTGTCATTGATGATGACGGAGCCGACCTCCAGTTCCTCGATAGCCTGGAAGGCCTCCCGGATGTCGTTGGTGAAGACGCCCGCGTTGAGGCCATACTTGGACTCGTTCGCCAGGGCGATGGCCTGACGCCACTCGTCGAACGGTTCCAGCACCACCAGCGGCGCGAACGCCTCCTCGCGGCAGACCTTCGCCTCATGGTCCACGTTCGTGAGCACCGCCGGCTCCACGAACTTTCCGCGCCGCTTGCCGCCCAGGAGCAGCCGGGCGCCGCCCTGAACCGCCTCCTGAATCCACTCTTCGCTCCGCCGCGCGTTCTTCTCGTCAATCATCGGGCCCACGTCCGTCGCCGGGTCCTGGGGGTCGCCCACCTTCAGCGCCCTGACCCCGTCCAGGAAGATGGGCACGAAGCGGTCCCACACGGAACGCTGCACGTACATGCGCTGCACAGAGATGCAGATCTGCCCCGCGTACGCGAAGCCACCCACCGCGCACGCCTGCGCGGCGGCCTCCAGGTCGGCGCTGGCCGACACGAGGTTCGCCGAGTTGGAGCCAAGCTCCAGGATGAGCTTCTTCATCCCCGCCTTGTCCCGAATGGACAATCCAACGCCCACGCTGCCGGTGAAGCTGACCATAGCGACCTTCGGGTGCGTGACCAGCGCCTCGGAGACGGCGGGCGGCGCCGGGACAATGTTCACCACGCCGTCCGGCACTCTCGCCTCGCGGAAGACCTCCCCTGTCAGGAGGGCGGTCAGGGGACCTTGCGGCGGCGGCTTCCAGACGACCGTGTTGCCGACGGCCAGCGCCGGAGCGATCTTGTGCGCCGCGAGGTTAAGCGGGAAGTTGAAGGGCGCGATGGCCGCCACGACACCGATGGGCTGACGGATGTAGAACCCGTGCCGCCCCCGTCCGTTGGGCACGGCGTCCATGGTGAGCGCCTCGCCCCAAAGATGGCCGGCCTCCTCCGACGCCTGACGGAACGTGGTCACGCTGCGGGCCACCTCGCCGCGGGCCTGCTTGAGCGGCTTGCCCACCTCCCGCGCGATGCTGCGGGCCAGGTCCTCGCCGCACGCCTCGATGCCCTTGCTGATGCGAAGCAATATCTCCGCCCGCTGGTGCGCGGGCGTCTTGCGGTAGGACGCGAAGGCGGCGGCGGCGGATTCAATCGCCTCCGTCATCTGCTGCGCGTCGGCCTGGGCTACAACAGTCAGCACCTCGTCGTTATAGGGATTGCGGTGCTCGTACGTCTCCCCTTTCCCCGGGACCAGCCTGCCGTTAATGAGCAACTGAGTCCGGACGAAAGAGGCCGCAATCCTGGAAGTCATAGTCCCACCTCCACCCATGCGATTGCCTTGATTAAGTGCGGACCGTCGCCTTGTGCTTCTGGCAGCGGTCGCCTACGGGGCACGGCATCTCCGCCAGGCGCCGGGTGAGCCGCATGTTTTCCTCCGCGTCCACCGGCACGGCGATAACGCTCGACTGGGTGGAACCCAGCGCCGCTTCCAGCATCCTGTGCAGGTCGCCGGGCTGCTCCACCAGATACCCCTTTGCCCCGAAGGACTCGGCCAGCTTGACCCAGTCCGGATTACCGAAGTCCACCCCGAAGACCGTCCTGCCCTCGGCCTCCTGCTTCCACTTGATGAGGCCGTAGCTGCGGTCCACCCAGACGACAACGGTGACGGGCAGACCCAGGCGCACCGCCGTCTCCATCTCCATCAGCGTCATCAGGAACCCGCCGTCGCCCACCGCGGCCACGACTTTGCGCTCGGGGAACGTCAGCTTGGCCGCGATGGCCGCAGGCAGGCCGAATCCCATCGCCGAGTAGCCATTGCTCAGAAGCACGGTGCCAGGCATGTACGCCGGGTAGTAGCGGGCAATCCACATCTTGTGCGCGCCCACGTCGCTTACCAGGATGTCCTCCTCGCCCAGGGCCTGGCGTATCTCGCGAATGACCTGCTGGGGCTTCATGGGAACGGACGTGTCATCCGCGTGGCCCCGGCGTTCGGCTGCGGCGGCGGCAGAGAGGGCGCGGACACACTCCGCCTCCTCCTCTGACACCTTGTACCGCAGTAGGCCGCCCAATTCCTCCAGCGTCTCCCGGATATCCGCCACAACCTCCACGTCTGTACGGTAGAAGCGGTCAACCTCAGAGGGCATATAGTCAATATGCGCGATGTGCTTGGAGCGGTCGTGGTTCCACCGCTCCGGGGGGTACTCCACCTGGTCATACCCCACGGCGATGACCACGTCCGCATGACACATGCCGCTGGTGCAGAGGTCGTTGCCGCCGGGCATCCCAAGCGGCATGAGGGACAGAGGGTCATGGTCGGGCATGGCCCCTTTGCCCATGAACGTGTGAGTGACGGGGATGCCGGAGTTTTTGGCGAAGCGACGCAGCTCCACGGCAGCCTCGGGGCGGCGCACCGCGCTGGACCCCGCCAGGATTAGGGGCGACCGCGCCTCTCCGATGAGCTTGGCGGCGCGCTCAAGCGCAAGCTTGTCCGGCGATGAACGACGGGCGGGGCGCGTCATGAGCGGCGTGACGTCGGCCTGTGTCTCCGCCCGCTGCACGTCCGTGGTCAGCTCAATGTGGCAGGCGCCGGGCTTCTCCTGCTGGGCGAGCATGAAGGCCTTCCGGACCACCTCGGGGATAACCTCAGGCTGAACGACACGGATGTTCCACTTGGTGATCTTCTCGAAAATGCCGACCACGTCCACGAACTGATGGGATTCCTTGTGGACGCGGTCCAGGCTGGTCTGGCCGGTGATGGCCACGAGCGGCGCGAAGTCCAGGGTGGCGTCCGCGATGCCCGTCGTCAGGTTTGTGGCGCCCGGCCCCAAGGTGGCCAGGCACACGCCCGCATGGCCGGTGAGGCGGCCATACGCGTCGGCCATGAAGGCGGCGCCCTGCTCGTGGCGCGTGACGATGAAGCGGATAGAGGAGTTCCGGAGGCCGTCTATGACGTCAAGGATCTCCTCGCCGGGGACGCCGAAGACGAACCGGACGCCCTCGGCCTCCAGACACCTGATGAGAAGCTCGGCCGCGTGCATGGCGCCTCCTGCTTCGGCATATCTGCGGGTCTGCCGTTCCGCACGGGGACTCCACTCCCAGTGTATCCCCGCGGGAACCCGTCCGGCAAGTACGGCGAACGCGAGCAGACGTCGGCGTCATCGCTCAGGGTAAACTCCGCGAGGATTTTCCCTCGACCCGCTCTCAGCCCACATCCCACCAGGGGAGGCTCCTCGTCCTTCCGCGAAAAGGACTCGGAATGACAGGAATTGAGGTTCCTGACAGGGCGTTACACGTCCTCCGCGTCGAAGAAGCCCTTGAAGCTGGGGCTGACCGCGCTCACATCGCGCCACACGTCGTCCGGAATGCGGGCCAGCAGGCCCTCCGCCTCCGCGGCCACGCTGCCGTCGGGGAGCAGCGCCCGCGCCCTGACCTCCATTGTCCGCTCGCGCCGTCGCAGCAGCTCCGCCTCGATGCGGAGCCTGTCGCCGATGTGCACCGGCTTGCGATGGCGGAACACCACCTTCGCGGTCACCATCCACTGCCGCTCCAGCATCGGAACGCGACCCATCGTCTCGTCCAACGCGGCGAAGAGCACGCCGCCGTGGAGCAGCCCCGGATAGCCCTGGAGATCCGGTTGCGGGACGAATTCGGAGACGACCTTCGCGCCTTCGCGCCGGAACTTGAGCTTGAGCCCCTGCGCGTTCCTCTGCCCGCAGGCAAAGCACCGCTGGTAGTCGGTCCTGTCGTTCAGCGCGGGCGATGGCCGGGGAGCGGACTCAGGCATACGTACAACTCCTCGACGAGAGATGGCCGTCAGGCTGGCTTCACTCCTGTGTGGATGGCGACTGTGCCGAAGCCCGCCAGCCGCCAGCGCACGTCCCCGAAGCCCGCCTCTCGCAGAGCGGCGGCGACCGAGGCGGGAGGCGCGAACGCCTCCGATGTCGTGGGCAGGTACGTGTACGCCTCCCGGTCGCGCGCGAAGATGGCGCCCATGAGTGGGATGACCCGCCGCTGATAGAAGCGGATGAGCGCGGGCCGCAGTCCTCGCGGCGGCAACGGCGTCGTCTCCAGCAGGGCGATGCGCCCGCAGGGCGCCAGCACCCGGTGCGTCTCGGCGAACATGCGGCGGTAGTCGGCCACGTTGCGCAGGCTGAAGCCGGACGTCACGCAGACGAAGGCGCCCGCGGGGAAGGGCAAGTCCAGAGCGTCGCCCACGAGAAAGGCCGTCCGAACGGACAGGCCGTCGCGCCGCGCCTTGTACTGTGCGAGCCGCACCATCTCGGAGACCAGGTCCAGGCCCACCGCCTGGCGGATGCCCGGCTGACGCGCCAGCGCGAAGGCCAGGTCGCCGGTCCCGGACGCGATATCCAGGGCGCGCCCTTGCTGTCCCTCCGCGGCCAGGCGTGCGGTCAGGCCCTTCCAGCCGTGGTGCATGCCCCCTGTCATGAGCGTATTCATGACGTCGTACCGCCGCGCGATGCGGGCAAACATCGCCTCGACGTACCGGACCTTCTCCTCGCCCCGAAGTTGCGCCATCACCCTATCCGCACCCAGGCGCACCATCGCTTCTCCAGGTAGTCCAGCACGAAGTAGATGGCGAGACCAAGCAGCGCCATGGCGACCACGCCGGCGTACATCTGGGCGTAGGCTAGCCGCGCCCACGACTCCACCAGGATGTAGTAACCGAGGCCGGACGAGGTGCCGAAAGACTCCACGAAGAACAGCACGGCAATCGCCGTGCCCGTGCTGACGCGCAGGGAGGTCAGAATAGCGGGCAGACAGGCCGGGAAATAGACGTACCGCAGGATGTGACGCCGCCGCGCGCCCAGTGAACGGACCGACTGGATAAGCTCGGCGCGAATACCGGCGGCGGCGTCGCGGACCACCAGCAGGACCTGGAAAAAGAGAACGAGGGAAATCATGATCACCTTGGTCGTGTCGCCCAGACCGAAAAACATGAGCAGGATGGGCAGCAGCACGATCTTGGGAATGGGATACCCCAGGTAGATGAGCGGACCGGCGATGGCGTTGCCCCATCGGCTCAGGCCAACAGCCAGCCCCATCGGCGCGGCGATGGCGACCGCAAGGGCGACGGAGACGAGGACGCGGGCCGCGCTGACCAGGAAGTGCCTGACCAGGTCGCCCTTAACGACGGCGGCGACCAGGGCCAGAAAGACCTCGCCGGGCCCCGGCAGCACCTCCGAGGCCACCACCAGCGTCAGCGCCTCCCAGGCAAGGATGAGACCCACCACAGCGATGGCCAGGGAACCGTTCGTAACCTTCATCCACCGGCCCCCTTGCCCCGTTCCTGGACATGCCCGCGCACCTGGCCGCACATGGCGTAGAAAGCCGGGTCGCCCCGGTAGCCCGGACTGCCCGCGCGGGCGTTCTCCACCACCAGCGCCGAGCGGATGGGGGGTCGGGACACCACCAGGATGCGGCGGCCCAGGAACACCGCCTCCTCGATGTTGTGCGTGACGAGGACAGTCGTCATATCCGTTCCACGCGCCAGGTCCATGACAAGGGCTTCAAGCTCCTCGCGGGTGAGCGTGTCCAGAGAGCTGAACGGTTCGTCCATGAGCAGCAGGTCAGGCTTGAGGGCCAGCGTCCGCGCGATGGCCACCCGCTGCCGCTGGCCGCCGGAGAGCTGCGACGGATAGTGGTGGGCGACCTCCGTCAGGCCGACCCGCGCCAGCCACGTGGCGGCGGCCTGCCTGCGCTCCTCGGTGGGCATGCCGCGGATGCGCAGTCCCAGCATCACGTTCTCCGCCGCGGTGGCCCACGGGAGCAGGCCGTAGTCCTGCAAAATGAGGCCGGTGGCGCGGCGCGGCTTGACGAGGGGCTTCCCGTCCACGAGCACGCGCCCGGACAGGGGCTGGCGCAGGCCCGTCAGCAGGTACAGCAGCGTAGTCTTGCCGCACCCGGACGGGCCGATGACCGCCCAGGCCTCGCCGCGCTCCACGCGCCAGTCGAAGCCATCGAAGACAGGCGCCTTCCCCTCGTACGCGAAGACGAGACCGGAGACCTCAATGATCACGTGGCGACCTCAGGCAATCGCGGAAACAGCGGCTAGCGCGCCAGGAACCGGTCATCCACCATGTTCGTGTAAGAGACCGGCTTGGACATGAGG
>JAUSIH010000063.1 GCA_030648205.1 Dehalococcoidia bacterium
GCCGACCTGCACGTCCTCCCAGAAGCGCGGCTCCGCGCCGCGGACCTCTTCTTTCAGGGTGTCTTCTTCGATGCGCTTGAGTTCTTCCGGCGTGTACGCGTAGTGCTCAACGCCCGAGTACTTGCCGCGCTCGCGGGCGGCCGCGCGTTCGGCGCGGACCTGCCAGCCCTTGCACCGCGCAACGTCCTCGCCGCGCTGGTTGCGGTAGGTGGCGACGCTGTAGGTCAGGACGATACGCTTGGCGAACTCGCTCTGCTTCACCTTCAGGTCGGAGAACTGCTCCTGGACGGTGATGCGGTCGCCCACCATCATGGGCTGAAGAAACTGCCAGTCATTTCCCGCGTGGAAGCCGTGGACGCCGGGCAGGCCCCCCACGCGACCGGAGCACCAGTAGACGCTGTACAGGAACGAGGGCGGGGCGATGATGCCGCCCCAGCGCGTCTTGCAAGCGTATTCGGCGTCAAGCCAAAGCGGGTTGTCGTCGCCAATGCCGTAGCAGTAGTGGCGGATGTTGTCTCGCGTGACCTCGGTGTTCCAGGGGCCGGTGCCGTACTGGCGCGTGCGGACGTAGCTGCCCAGGCGGGCGCGGAGTTGTTCGAGGCCTTCGTCGGTGATACTACCCTGCTGCAAGACCAAGGTAAACACCTCCTGACCTGCGTGTGGTTCACTCCCGGAAACGGCCCGGACGCCGCCGCCGAGCGCTCGGTGCACGGCGAAAAGGGGAAGGCCGCCCAACGCGGACGGCCCTCTCTGCCTGTAACCGAGAGTTACTCGGGGGGGGTGCCCTTCTTCAGGCTTTCGACGTACGCCTTCAGATCGTCTTTGCGCGTGGGGAGGCGGACGATGGCCCAGCCGGGCGCGCTGACCTCGTCCCTCTGGTTCTGAGCCCAGACATCGAGCTGAACAAGGTGCTCCTTGGTCTTCTCGTCCACCCACTTCTTGGTGACCTTGCCCTTGATCCACTGGGTGTCGCCGACGACGTTGAAGCGGCGGAGCTCGCCGTACATGCGCTTGCAAAAGCCGTAGTCGCTCATCCAGTCGTAGATGCCGTGGATGAGCCAGCTCATGCGCTGGCAGCCGTAGTCATAAGCGCCGGGGATGCCGATCTCCTGGGCGCGCGACTGCTCCATGTGGACCAGTTCCGGCACGTCAATCTGGCCGGTAGTGGAGTCTATCATGACCGCGCCCGGGTGACGCATGGTGTACTTGTAGAAAATGCGGTGAGCCTTCATGAATGGGGAGCCGCCGCCCATGATGTAGGCGAACATGTCGCGCATGGACAGGGGGCCCTTGATGACGGGGGTGGTCTCATCGCCCACCTTCACGTCGTCCCAGTAGCGCGGCTCGCCGCCCCGGGGCTTCTCGTCAATAACCTGCTGGATGGTCTTCTGCATCTGCTCTGGCGTGTAGGTCGCAGCCTGAATGTCGCGGTACTTGCCCTTTTCGCCGGAGGCCTTGCGCTCGGCGCGGACGCTCCAGCCCAGGGCCGTGGCCACGACCTCGTTCCGCTGGTTGCGGTATGTGGCGACGCAGTACTCAAGGAAAGTCCGGCCCGCCATCTGGCTCTTCTTCTCCACCAGGTCGGTGACCTTCACCGTGTAGCTGATGGTGTCGTCCTTCAGGATGGGCTTGAAGAGCTTCCAGTCGTTGCCGGAGTGCCAGCCGTGGATGCCGGGCAGGCCGTAGCGGCCGCTGCACCAGTAAACGCTGTAGAGGAAGTTGAACGGGACGACGTTGGTGCCCCATGGGCTCTTCTTGGCGTATTCCGCCTCGTTGAACAGGGGGTTGTCGTCGCCGATCCCCCAGCAGTACTGGCGGACGGCGTCCCAGTTGGCCTGGGTGTTCCAGAAGGGGTAGTCGCGCGGCGTGAACTCTACGCCAATCCGCTTCCTGACTTCCTCCAACATTTCGGGGGTGATAACGGCGTGTTCCGTGGGATGTGCCACCATATCGCTTCTCCTTCTTTTGCGCTAGGACCTGTCGGCCCCAGGTGTCCTCATTCCTATCCCTGGTGAATGTTTCCTGCGTGCCCCCGCGTCTAGCCTTGCACCTTGGGTATGCCGTCCACCCTGGAAGGGAGCGCGACTATCGCGTGGCCGGGCATGGTCACGGCTTTGCGCTGGTTGATTCCCGTGATCTCCACGTCCGCCAGGTGCTCCTTGCCTTCAGTCCACTTGCGGACGACCTTGCCCTTAATCCATGTGGTGTCGCCCAGGAAGTTCATGCCCCGGTACATAACCTCAATCTTCTTGAGCCAGGCGTCGTCGCCCATCCAGTTCGTTATGAGGTGAACGGCCCATGCGCCGCGCTGGGAACCGTAGTCATAGGCGGCGGGCATGCCAATCTCCGCCGCCATCCAGTTGTCCCAGTGGACACGCTCGATAGGTTCCGGCACCCCGTTCAGCGGATTGGTCACGGAGATGGCCGGGGTGCGGCGGCGGTAGTCCAGGAAAAAGCGGAACGCGCGGATATGCGGAGAGCCTACGCCCATGACCCATGCGATGACGTCCTGCGTTGTGAGAGGCCCTTTGACAACAGGGACAAGCTCGTCGCCGACCTTCACGTCCTCCCAGTAGCGCGGCTTGGCTCCGCGCACTTCCTCGGCGTCGTAGTCGGCCTCGATCTTTTTCATTTCTTCAGGCGTGTAGCGGCCGGGCTCAATCTTGGTGTACTTGCCACCCGACTGCCCGGCTTCGCGCTCGGTGCGCATGATGGGCCAGGTCCACTTGGCGACCGTCTCGCCGCGCTGGTTCTTGAAGACTGCCGCGTGAGTCTGGAGAATCATACGCCCGGCGTACTCGCCCTTCTTTTCAACCACATCCTGGAGGTAGGTCGTCGTGGTGAACTTGTCGCCCAGGCGCATGGGGCAGTTGTACTCGTAGATGTCCCCCGCATGAAGGCCGTGCACGCCGGCAAGGCCCTGTCCCCGGCGCACGTCCCAGCTTCCCCATCCGACGCTGTTAAGGTATCCGGGCGACGCGATAATGCCGCCCCAGCGGGTCTTGCGGGCGTACGCTTCGTCCAGCCACAGGGGATTGGGGTCGCCAATGGCGCGGGCGTAATGCTTGACACCGTCCTTCGTCACGTATTCGTTGTATGGCTCGGTGACGGCGCGTTCAACGCCGATCTTCTTCCGTAGGGCTGCGAGGCCTTCTGCCGTGATCTTCCCGTAAGACAACTGCGGTCTCCTCCATGCGCAAGCAAGTTGCGCGTCTGTAAAAGTTGCCCTGAAGTACGCGCGGCAGTTAGGAAGGGTATGGTGCTGCGTGAGGCGGACTTCTTCGGCGCAAGTCTAACCGCTAGGGCGATTTTTGTCAAGCAAACCGGCGTCTGACAACCCTGCCGGCGTCTCCCCTATAATAGCCCGTGAGAAGACCAATTGGCTGGTGTGATGTTCAACCGGAGCCGGTGTTTCCTCTGGGGGCGCGCCCCGCTCGCGCTGGCGGCGATAGTCATCGTGCTAGCGTGTGGGGTCGCCGCGGTGTCCGGCTATTCGGCGTGGGCGCTGAGCCGCGCCAAGCGCTTCCCGCTCGTCGCCACGCCCGCGACCTTCGGACTGCAGTACGACGACGTCTCATTCCCCAGTGCGGAGGACGCTGTGTCTCTCAGGGGGTGGTTCATCCCGGCGGAGGGCGGCAAGCGCGTCCTCATCATCGTCCACGGGAAGGATGGCAATCGGGCCAAGAAGCTGGCCAGCGCGGAGTTGCCCGTGGCCGCGGCGCTGTCCCGGCGCGGCTTCAGCGTGCTCATGTTCGACCTGCGCGGCCACGGCGAGTCCGGCGGCGACCGCTTCTCCCTGGG
>JAUSIH010000064.1 GCA_030648205.1 Dehalococcoidia bacterium
GACGAGGGCCATAGAATACGCCAAGTAGTTGCTAAAAAGGAGCGCCCCCGCGGGGGCGCTCCTTTTTAGCAACTACTTGGCGTATTCTATGGCCCTCGTCTCCCGTATGACAGTCACCCTGATCTGCCCCGGGTAGATGAGGTTGTCCTCGATCTTCTTGACGATGTCACGCGCTAGCTTCAGTGCGCCCACGTCGTCAATCTCCTCCGGCTTCACCATGATCCGCACCTCGCGGCCCGCCTGGACGGCATAGGCCTTCTCCACGCCCTTGAAGCTCGTCGCAACTTCTTCCAGGGCTTGAAGGCGCTTCACGTAGTGCTCCAGGGAGTCGCGGCGCGCGCCGGGCCTGGCCCCGCTGATGGCGTCAGCGGCGTTGACCAGGAACCCCTCCACGCTGATGTGCTCGGTGTCGTGGTGATGGGCCTCGATGGCGTCCACGACTTCGTCGGCTATGCCGTACTTCTTGGCGATGTCACGCCCGATTTCGGCGTGGCCCCCTTCCACTTCGTGCGTGAGGGCCTTGCCCAGGTCGTGAAGCATGGCGGCCATCTTGGCGACCTGCACCTTGGCGCCGAGTTCCGCCGCCATTAGCCCGGCCAGAAGCGCCGCCTCCACACTGTGCTGGAGCACGTTCTGACCATAGCTGTACCGATAGCGGAGCCGGCCCAGCAGCCGCACCACTTCAGGGTGCAATCCCGTGACGCCGGCCTCATAGACGGCCTGCTCTCCCGCGCGGCGCATCTCCTCCTCCACCTCTTTTTTCGCCTTCTCCACCATCTCCTCGATGCGGACGGGATGAATGCGCCCATCCTGGATGAGCTTGGTCAGAGCCAGGCGGGCAACTTCCCGGCGAACGGGATCAAAGCCAGAGAGCGTCACCGCCTCGGGAGTGTCGTCAATGATCAGGTCCACGCCGGTGGCGTTTTCCAGCGCACGGATGTTGCGTCCCTCGCGCCCGATGAGTCGCCCTTTCATATCGTCGCTGGGCAGGGACACCACCACAGTCGTAGCTTCGGAAACGACATCCGTGGCCACGCGCTCAATGGCTTCCGCCACAATCAACCGGGCTTTCTGCTCTGACTCCTCCTTGATGTGCTGCTCGGCCTCCCACAGCCTGCGGTTCGTCTCTTGCTGGATTTCCGCATCCACCTTCCTGAGCAGCATGTCCTTCGCCTCCACGCTGGTCAGGCTGGCGATAGCCTCCAACTGGGAAAGCTGCTTCTTCTTTCCTTCCTCCAGATCTGACTTCAGGGTATCCAGTTCCCGCTCTTTGGTTTGCAGCCCTCGATCGCGTCGCTCCAGAGATTCGAGTTTCCGGTCAATGTTCTCTTCCTTTTGGGCAATCCGGCGCTCCAGGCGCTGGACCTCAACGCGGCGTTCCCTGCTTTCCTGTTCCGCCGCCTGCTTGATCCGCAAGGCCTCGTCCTTAGCCTCAACGAGGAGCTCCTTCTTCTTGCTCTGGGCATCCTCCATGAGCTTGCCGACCTCGGTCTGCACAGCCTGGAGCCGCTTGCCCAGGATACTCCCACGGGCGAAGAAACCGACCAAACCTCCAATAGCGAGCGCGGCGAGGACGGCAATTACGACAACCACGGCGTCCACGCGTAATACCTCCATATCCGTCCTGGCCTAACCTTCGCTAGCCTGCCAAGCCGCATAGAGCTAGCTGGTTATCATGTTATGCTACTTGCAATACGGGGCGTCGTCAAGTTGCAAAGCAATGTAAAACCCACCCGCGCTGGCCAACGGCTAGACAACCTGCGCGAAGGTACACTACAATCATAAGGCCCCGTACGCTTTCGGGGCTTGTTATGGTTTGCCGCCCCACACTTCACAGGAGGTAGCACATGCCTGAAGTCAGCGTCGGACAGGTGGCGCCGGACTTTACCCTTCCCAGCCACCTGGGAGACAGCTTTACCCTGAGCAGCCTGAAAGGGACGAAGAGCGCCGTCCTGCTGTTCTACCGCTTCGACTTTACGGGAGGCTGAACCAACGAAGTCTCGTCGTTCCAGACGGAACGCAAGCTGTTCGAGGAGCGGAACGCCCAGATCATTGGTCTGAGCTGCGACAGCGTGGCCACGCACAAGGCGTGGGCCGCTGCGCTTGGAGGTGTTTCTTATCCGCTCCTTTCCGATTTTCACCCAAAGGGCAAGGTCACCGAGGCCTACGGACTGATGGACCCCAAGCTGGGCGCTCCATTCCGCGCCGTGATAGTGGTGGACAAGAACGGGATTGTGCGCTGGAAGAAGATCTATGAACGGCCCAGTCTGCCGGACGTCAAGGATGTCCTGGCGGAGATGGCGAAGGTCTCATAGCCAGAGATTGGCGTGAAAGGACGAGGGCCCGGCCTTGCGGTCTGGGTCCTTTTCTGTTGAAATGACCGGAGAGAGCATGACTGACGAGCGACGAACATTCGTGGAGGGCGACCTGGTGGTGTTCATTGACCACAGGGGACGCCAATACATGTCGCGCCTGGCGAAAGCCAAGGTGCTGCACACTCATCTGGGCATGCTGCCCCACGAGTCGGTCATCGGCCAGGAAGAAGGCGCGCGCCTCCCGACCAATACGGGCCACAAGCTGCTGACGCTGCGTCCCACTCTGGCGGAGTACCTGCTGAAGATGGAGCGCGGCAGCCAGATCATCTACCCCAAGGACACGGGCGCAATCCTCCTTGCCGCCGACATCTATCCCGGCGCACGCGTCTTCGAGGCGGGGACCGGATCAGGCGCTCTTACGCTGGCGCTGCTGCGCGCCGTTGGCGCCACGGGCCGCGTCATCACGTATGACAACAGAGAAGACGCGTCCCGACACGCGGCGCGCAACATCGAGGCGTTCCTGGGCGGCGTGCCGGAGAACCTGACGATGCGGTCCGGGGACATCTACCAGGGGATTGAGGAGCAGGGGCTGGACCGCATGGTGCTGGACGTGCCAGAGCCTTGGCTCGTGGTGCAGAGCGCGACAAAGGCGCTGCGGCTGGGCGGCATCCTGCTCTGCTTTCTGCCGACGGTGCTCCAGGTCCACCGCCTGGTGATGGAGCTGAACGCCGTGCCGGGGTACGAGATGGCGCTTACTCTTGAAGTGCTCCAGCGCACGTGGCACGTGGAGCAACGGAGCATGCGACCTGACCATCGGATGGTGGCGCACACCGGATTCATCACCACCGCGCGGCGCGTACAACCGCGGGCGCAGGCCCTGCTTGAGGCTCCCGCTCCCGGCGGGGAGGCCGCCCCACCCTCTCTCGCGGAAGAACCCGCCCCCGATCCCTAAGGCTTTGGCTGTCCCTGTGGGACCAGCGGCGCAATCTCTTCAGGCTTCAACTGGAATTTGGCGACCAACGCCTGCATGGCGTTGTCCGCTTGCATGCCCGCCTCGTTGCTCGCCGCGTCCAAGGCCTGAATCTTGTTCAGGTCACCCCTTCGGGAGGCCACAGCTTCTCGGAGGGCGCCCACGAAGTCCTGCATTTTCAGGTACGCGGTCACCCATCGAATGGAGACCTCACGGGCGAGCGGGTCACTGGGAGGCGCGATGCGCCTCAGGCGGTCCAGAAGGTTGTCGTAGCGGCCTGACAGGCTATCAAAATCCCCCAGCAACGGGGTGCCCTCATTGGCGGACTCGCGCTTCATGTAGGCATCGAAGTCCCGCCACCACATCTCGGTATCGGAGTCCAGCCCCTGCAACGCCGCGGCAAAGCGGACGACCGCGTCGCGCGTGGCCTGGGGAATAGGAGTCACTGTCGGAGTGGGTGTGGGTGGAAGCACGGGCGCGGGCGCCGGAGTAGACGGGGGTGCAGGCGATGGTAATGCTGAGCAAGCCGCCAGCAGAACCACCAGAAGCACAGCCGCCGCGCTCATAAGAAGCGTGAGAGCGCTTCCGCGCGCGGTGCGCCATGAAGAACGACACCGAAGCATAACCTCCGCATTATGCTCCCATGCGCCCCCGCTGACAAGCGGCTGTATAATGGCGCCAGCGCACGCTGTGAAAGGGGGTTCCATGCCCAAAGTCCGCATTGACCCGACCCTGGAGATGCACTATGAGGTGGACGATTTCACCGACCCCTGGACCAAGCCGCAGGTGGCGATCATGCACCACGGGGTGGCCAAAAGCAGCCGCATGTGGTACGCATGGGCGCCTTATCTCGCCCGGCACTTCCGCGTGTACCGCATTGACGCGCGTGGCTTTGGCCAGTCTTCGCCCGCGCCCGCGGACTTCCGCTACTCGGTGGACAGCTTCACGCAGGACCTGCGCGGCTTCATGGACAAGATGGGACTGGAGAAGGTCCACCTGCTCGGCGAGACCCTCGGCGGCACCATCTGCCTCAAGTTCACACACGACTATCAGGAGCGTGTGCGCAGCCTCGTGTTTTGCGCCGCGCCCTACATGTTCGCCGACCTGGCGCCGCGCATCCCCGAGGAGATTCGCATCCTCCAAACCGAGGGCACAGCCGCCTGGGCCAAATGGACAATGTACGGACGCTTCAATCCGGAGCAGGTGCCCCAAGGGCTTATTGACTGGTACCAGCAGGAGCTTTCCAAGACCAAGCCGGAAAGCATCGTGAGCGTTATCAGCCGACTTGGGGGCACGGACCTGACGCCCCTCTTGCCGAAGATTCGCGTTCCCACCCTCATCATGGGCGGCGAGAAGAGCATCCTGGCTCCCCCTCCACGGCTCCATGCGATGAAGCAAGCCATGCCGAACGCGGAGGTGGTCATCATTCCCAACGCGCAGCACCACATCACGACGGCCTTTCCCGACCGCTGCGCGCAGGACGCGCTAAAGTTCATGCTGAAGGCCGCGGCGTCCGGCTAGCGACGCGCGCGCTGACTGCCTGTAGAGCAAGCGTGAACACAAGAGGGAGGCCCTGACGAATCAGGACCTCCCTCTTTCTGCTTGCATTGCGCGGCGCACCCGCGAGCTAGTGTAGTGTTCCGAAATTCGCCGTCAATGTCATTGCGAGGCCCGACGAAGGAGGGCCGTGGCAAGCTGGCTGCGGGGTGTACCCTTCCTCCAGATTGCTTCGTCCTCCGGCAAGCCGGAGTCCTCGCAATGACAATTCGTAAGCGTATTTCAGAAACAGGACACTAGACGACTTTGTCCCGTTTCAGTTCGGCCAACTCGGTCTTGGACAGGCCCAGAGTGCCGCAATAGACCTCCTCGTTGTGCTGCCCCAGGTGCGGCGCGATGGAGCGGATGGAGCCAGGCGTCACGGACAGCTTGGGGACAAGCCCCACCAGCGGCAGGCGCTCTCCCTCGTGGTCAACTTCAACAATCGTCCCTGTCGCCCGCACGTGCGGGTCGCGCAGAACGTCGTCCACGTCCTGCACCAGGCCAAAGGGTATCCCATTTTTGTCCAGGTCCGCGGACACCTCGGCAGCGGTCTTGGACGCCACCCACGCACCCAGCATGGCGTTCAACTCCGCGCTGCGCTTCGAGCGTTCGGCGCGGGTCTTGTAGCCGGGTTTGTCCGCGAGGTCGGGACGGCCCATCAAACGCGCCACATGCGGGAAGTGGTTGTTGTCGTGGGCCATGATGTAGAAGTACTTCTCGTCCTTCGACAGGAATGTGCCGCAGGGGGCCACCGGCGAATAATCGCCGCGGGACACGCGAGCGCCTCGCACGTGCGTCATCATGCGGGCCGAGAGCAGGACAAGCAGCGCGTCATACATGGAGGCGTCCACGCGCTGTCCCTCGCCCGTCGCCTTCTGGTGGTAGAGCGCGGTGAGCGCGCCAATGGTGCCGACCATGCCGCCCGTCATGTCGCCCACAAGGACGCCCGCGCGCACAGGCTCCCTGTCGGGGAACCCCGTCAGGGCCATGAGGCCGCCCACCGCCTGGGCCACGCCGTCGAACGCCGCGCGTCCGGCCAGCGGCCCGGTCTGGCCGAAGCCCGTGATGGACACTAGAATGATGCGCGGGTTGACCTTGCGCAGGTCGTCGTAGCCGATGCCCAGCTTCTCCATGGTGCCCGGGCGAAAGTTCTCGACGACTATGTCGGCCCACATGAGCAGCTTGCGGAACAGGGCCTTCGCCTTTGGGTCACGCAGGTTCAGGGTGACGCTCTTCTTGTTGCGGTTGAACGCGGGGAAGTACCCGCCCACGTCCCCCTTTAGCGGCGCGTTGTAACGGGCCGGGTCGCCGTTCGGCTCCTCCACCTTGACGACCTCGGCGCCCATATCTCCCAGGTTTTGCGTGCAGATGGGGCCCGCGCCAAAGCGAGTCATGTCTATGACCTTGACTCCCTCCAGCGCGCCCTTTCCTTTGGCGCTAAGGCTGATCGTCATTTTGTTCATCTCCTTCCGAGGACGTGGCTCGTGCCGCGGCCTGTCCCAAGACCGGAACAATAATAGCAGGTCTCCTCACCGCTGCAACATATCCCAATGTGCCAGGCGTTCGCGCGCGCCCAGGCCGACGCCGCCCCGCGCGGCTCCACTGGATATGAACGAGCCGGAGTGCTACAGTTGAACGCGACCATGACTATTGCTATCTGGTGGATACGCCGCGACCTGCGCCTCACGGACAACCAGGCGCTGGCCGCGGCGCTCTCCAACGGCAGCCGGGTTGTCCCTGTCTTTGTGCTGGACACCAGCCTGCTCGCCTCGCCCGCGGTCGGCTCAAGGCGCCTGGCCTTTCTGCTGAGTGGCCTGCGCCAACTGGACGCGGACCTGCGCCGCAGAGGGAGCCGCCTCGTAGTGCGCCGAGGCGCCCCCGAACAGGAGTTGGCCGCTCTGCGGACTGAGGTCGGCGCTGACGCCATCTACGCCGAGGAGGACTACACACCGTACGCCCGCCGCCGCGATGGACGCGTCGCCGAGCGCGTCACGCTACGGCTGGTCGGCGGAGCGACGGCGCTGTCGCCACGGGCGACCGTGAAGGACAACGGCGAGCCGTACACCGTATTCACGCCCTTCAGCCGCGCGTGGAAGGCCGTGTGGGAGACGCGGGCGGAAACGCCGCTTCCCGCGCCGTCAAGCATTCCGACGCCAGAGGGTGTGGCGAGCGTCTCGCTGCCCGCCGACGCCGCGCCCGCCCCCGACACGCCGTTCCCGCCGGGAGAGGCGGAGGCGCTACGGCGGCTCGACGCGTTCATCAATGGCCCGGAGGCGTCTGTGCACCACTACATTGAGAAACGCGACCGCCTCGACTTGCACGGCGCCTCCGCCATCTCGCCGTACCTGCGCTTCGGCATGGTCTCCGCGCGGCAGGCTGTCGTGGCGTCTCAGCGGGCCGTCGCGAGCGCGCCGGACCCCGAGGCCCGACGCGGCGCGGAAGCATGGCTGACGGAGATCGTCCGACGCGAGTTTTTCGCGGCGGTGCTCTACCACTTCCCGCGCGTGAGCCACGAGAGCTTTCGCGAAGACCTGCGGGAAATCCGATGGCGCAACAACCCTGATGAGTTCACCGCGTGGTGCGCCGGGCTCACCGGCTATCCCGTGGTGGATGCGGCCATGCGCCAGCTCAAGCAGACAGGGTGGATGCACAACCGCGCTCGGATGATCGCCGCTTCGTTTCTCGTCAAGGACCTGCTCATTGACTGGACGTGGGGCGAGCGCTGGTTCCTGCAGCAGCTCGTTGACGGCGACCCTGCGTCCAACAACGGCGGCTGGCAGCGGACGGCGGGGACAGGCACGGACGCCGCGCCCTACTTCTGCGTCTTCAACCCTGCAAGACAGGGCGCGAAGTTCGACCCGCGGGGTGAGTACATACGCCTATGGGCGCCGGAGCTGGCGCAGATGACTGAAACGTACATCCACGAGCCGTGGCGGATGCCTCTGAAGACACAGCGCCGGGCGGGCTGCGTCATTGGGCGCAACTACCCCGCACCCATCGTGAACCACGCGATGGCGCGGAAACGCGCGCTGGCGGCATACGGGGAGGCACGGGCCGCCGCGATGGGACGACCCGCGAAAACCTAGGCCAGATGAATGTTGGGCTCCTGACGGGTCCGCTCGATGAACCGCAGGTATATCTGGGTCTTCATCTGGTTCCTGGTCTCGTAGGGCGTCACGAACTTGCCCTTGAGCCAGACCCGCTGCGATTCCACGTGGAGAATGATGCGCGGCCCATCCTCCGCCTCCCGCACGAAGTTCGGATAGTCAGGCCCAAAGGTCAGCTTGGCCTGTGCAAGGTGGCCCTGATCCTCTTCAGTGATGATGTCGCCCAGGAGTTGGACGGCCTGGCGCAGGTCGCTCTGCGTGGTGATGGGGATACGCACTTCGTCGAATATCAGGTTGCACTTGATGGGTTTGTCCTTCACCGAGTACGTCTTGGAGTAGTTGAGGACGGGCTGGTCCAGCACAATGAGGTTGGGGATGTGGAGCGTGCGCCCGGTGAGCTCGCCTCCAAGCTTCTCGTCCTCCCCAACCTCATCCAACGTGAAATGGAACACGCCTATCTTCTTCACGTCCCCCTTGACATTCCCGATGCGGATGCGGTCGCCTGGGGAAAATAGCTTGGAGAGGTTGATGACGAAGTAGCTGAAGTAGCTCGCCACGTACTTCTGAAGGGCCAGAGCGAGACCGACGGCGATAACCGACAGGTACACCGAGGCCTGAGTGAAGATGATGACTGACGCGAAGGCCGCAATGATAAGGACCAGCACCAGAATAGCGAGGGCCACGGTTACCCACCTTTTCGTTCAGCGTTCAAAACCGGTTTTGATTATACCACCCGCACGTCCACAGTGTTCGAGGTTGCGGCGCGGTCCCATCCACGGCGACGCTATGCCAGACCCAGCTCGCTGCGGAGCGCGCCCTCCAGGTCCGCATGCAGGAACCGGAACCCGCTCTGCTCCAGCCTGGCCGGCAGGACGCGCTGGCCGCTGAGCAGCAGCGCCTCGCCCATCTCGCCCGCGGCCAGCCGCACCGCGAAGGCGGGTAAAGACATAACGACGGGTCGTCGCAGCACCCGACCCAGAGTCTTGCTCAGATCAGCGTTGGTCGCGGGAGTCGGGGCTACCGCGTTGACAGGCCCGGACAACCCCTCAGCGAACATGGCGTGGTAGATAGCCCCGATCAAGTCGTCGAAGGCGATCCAGCTCATGTACTGGCGCCCGCTTCCCACAACACCCCCCAGGCCCAGTTTGAAGGGAAGGAGCAGCTTGGGTAGCCCGCCGCCCGCGGCGGACAGCGCGAACCCGATGCGCAGGTTGACCACGCGGATGCCCGCCTGCCGCGCCGGATCCGTCGCCGACTCCCACTCCATTGCGACACGGGCCAGGAAGTCGTCCCCCGGCGCGCTCTCCTCGGTCAGCAACTCGTCGCAGCGGTCGCCGTAGTACCCTATCGCGGATGCGGCCACCACTACGCGTGGGCGGTGCGTCAGACGTGCGAGCGTCTGGCAAAGCAGCCTGGTCCCGTCCACGCGGCTCCGCAAGATCGCCTCTTTGCGGGCGGAAGTCCAGAGCCCGTCTCCTACGCTTGCGCCCGCCAGGTGGACCACTGCGTCCACTCCCTCCAGCGCGGCGCTGTCAATCGTCGCCGACGCGGGGTCCCAGCGCACCTCGTCAGCCGCGGCGCGGGGGCGACGTCGCACCAGGCGCTGCACGCGGTGGCCGCCGCTCTCCAGGAACGGCGTCAGGCTGCCGCCAATCAGTCCCGATGCGCCGGTGACGGCCACCCGCTGCGGCCCGTACCGCGCGACGGCGCGGTGCCGCGCCATGTCCCGCCGCGTGCGCTCATGGCGATAGTGGAATGCGCGCTCCAGCGTCCGACGGACAGAGGCGCCGCCCAGAAGATCGCCCGCCCATCCCAGCGGAAGCCGGTACTCGACGCGGTCATCGAGGATGCAACCGTCGCCATCAGGGACGAAGCGATGCAGGTGCCGCCAGGCCGCGAACGGGCCGCGGAGCTGCACATCGGCGAACTGACGCCCCTCCTGATAGTCAGTGTGGCGGGCCACCCAGCGCAGGGTCAGAAGACCCTTGCGCACATCCATGACCACACGGCCTCCCTCGGCGATTCCGCCTTCCCGCTCCAGGACGCGGACATTTTCCCACGGAGGAGTCAGCCGCTCGAAAGCGCCGGGACGGCAGTGCCACGCAAAGACATCCTCGGCGGGCGCTTCCACGCGGCTGCGGTGTTCAAAGGTCGTCATCGTCTCCGCCTCGTCCCGCGGCCCGTACTGCCGCACTAAGTCTGCGATTGCCAGGCTGGTCCGATGCTCACTGTAGCGCGCGACACGTGCGCGGTCAACCGAGATACGCGCGTCCTATGCCCATTTTGGCTTTGTATTGCGCCTTGACCGACACGACCCTATCTGATAGACTAGGCGATTGCGAGGACCCGTAGACGGCACAGCGACCCTGTCCGGCCCCGGTAGCCCGAAGGCGACCAGGTGGCGACCCCGCGGGCGCTCATCGGGCATGCACCTCGCATCGGGCGGTTAGCTCAGCTGGTTAGAGCGCAGCGTTGACATCGCTGAGGTCATAGGTTCGACTCCTATACCGCCCACCACTTTTGGATAAAAGGTGAAACTTTCTCGGCTACCTTCGCTCTCGCCTATTGATGCCAGCCAGCTTACTGAATAAAATTGCCGTCTTGGTTGTTGGCAAGAGGTGTACCATTTAGGCCACTTCAAGGAGATGTAGGATGGAGCTATCGAGCGAACTGAGCAAGCTTATTGGGCGATTCTACAGCGTGTTCGAGACGGGTGATATGGCGGTCGCAAGGGAAGTGCTTTCCGGCGACGAGAGGCTCCTCCTCGCTGGCACCGACTCGGGAGAGTTCGGGCGCGGGCCGGGCGAGGTGCTGCGCATCATGGAGGAGCAGAGCAAACAGTTCCGCGCCGCCGGCATGGCGTTGGTTCCCGGCGACGCCGAGGCCTACGCCGAGGGTAACGTGGGCTGGATCTGGGACCGGCCGCGCTTCCGGATGCCCGATGGCTCCGAGATCCAGGTCCGTGTGACGGCTGTCTGCCGCCGAGAAGACGGGGCCTGGCGCGTCGTACACGTCCATGCGTCGACCGAGCCGGGCCATCAGTAAGACCGGAGGCGTTCATGTCCGACTGGAGCCCAAGGCCGTTCGGAGTTACGCCAAAGACCTCAAGGAGTTTCTGGAGGGTTCAGGCATCGTGGAGCGCAAGGCGTTCTTGAAGTCCTTTGTGGATCGCATAGAGGTTGACAAGGTAGAGGCGACGGTAGTTTATACTCTACCCATATTGCCCGATACGCCGAACGGGGGGCGCGAGGCGGTCGGAGTTTCACCGTTTGTCAGCGACCGCCCACCACTGAAAGTCACGCAGGCGGACAAGAGCCGAATGCCGTCAGCCCCTCGCGCGTCCGGGCGGGGGGTATTCTTTGCCCGAGGTTGGTGTTGGCTACAACAGTGAAGGAACAACAGGACCTGGCTGAACTCCGCCATCGTATCCGCCACTCGGCGGCGCACGTCATGGCGGAGGCCGTCATGTCGCTTTTTCCGGAGGGCAAGCTGGCCATCGGCCCTCCCACCGACGACGGCTTTTACTACGACTTCGACCTGCCCCGCGCGCTGACGCCGGAGGACCTCCAGCAGATCGAGTCGCACATGCGGGAGACAATCGCCCGCAACGTGCCCTTCGAGCGGCGCGTCATCAACCGCGAGGAGGCCCGCCACGTCTGCCAGTCCCAGCCCTTCAAGCTGGAACTCCTGGACAGCATCCCCGAAGGCGAGCCGATTTCCCTGTTCACCCACGGCTCCTTCACAGACCTGTGCGAAGGCCCCCACGTCGCGCGCACCGGCGACCTGAAGGCCTTCAAGCTGCTAAGCATAGCGGGCGCATACTGGCGCGGCGATGAGCACCGGCCCATGCTCCAACGCATCTACGGCACCGCGTTCGAGTCGCAGGACGAGATGAAGGAGCATCTGCACCGTCTTGAGGAGGCCGCCAAGCGCGACCATCGCAAGCTGGGCAAGGAGTTGGACCTCTTTAGCGTCCACGAGGAGATCGGGGCCGGCCTTGTTCTCTGGCACCCCAAGGGGGCGCGCATCCGCACCATCATCGAGGACTTCTGGCGCAGTGAGCACTACCGCGCCGAATACGAGATGTCCTTCACACCGCACATGGGCAAGGCCCAGCTCTGGCAGACCAGCGGGCACCTGGACTTCTATGCCCAGAACATGTACGCGCCCATGGACATTGAGGGGCAGCAGTACTACATCAAGCCCATGAACTGCCCCTTCCACATCATGGTCTATGGCTCGCGCCTGCGCAGCTACCGCGAGCTGCCCATCCGCATCGCGGAACTGGGCACGGTCTATCGCTTCGAGCGCGGCGGCGTGCTCCACGGGCTTCTGCGGGTGCGAGGCTTCACTCAGGACGACGCCCATATCTTCTGCCGGCCTGACCAGGTGGAGGAGGAAGTAGTCAAAGTCCTGGACCTGACCCTGTCCATGCTGCGCACCTTTGGCTTCACGGAGTACGAGGTGTACCTGGCGACCCGGCCGGACAAGTTCGTGGGACGCCCGGAGGACTGGGAGATGGCGACGGAGGCGCTGCGTCGCGCCGTGGCCAAGAAGGGGCTTGAAGTCCAGGTGGACGAGGGCGGAGGGGCCTTCTACGGGCCGAAGATTGACCTGAAGATCAAGGACGCTCTCAACCGCTCCTGGCAATGCAGCACCGTCCAGTTCGACTTCAACCTGCCGGAGCGCTTCAACCTGACGTACCAGGGCGAAGACGGCAAGGAACACCGCCCGGTGATGGTACACCGCGCGCTGCTGGGGTCCATCGAGCGATTCTTCGGCGTGCTCGTCGAGCACTTCGGCGGCGCGTTCCCCGTCTGGCTCGCGCCAGTCCAGGCGGTGGTCATCCCCATCGCCGACCGGCATAACGACTACGCGCGCCAGGTGGCGTCGGCGATGAAAGCCCAGGACCTGCGCGTCCAGATAGATGAGCGCAGAGAACGCATGAACGGCAAGATCCGGGACGCCCAGATCCAGAAGGTCCCCTACATGCTCATCCTCGGCGACGAAGAGGTAAACGGCTCCACCGTGTCCGTACGCACTCGGCGGGGAGAGAATCGCAAGGGCCTTCCACTGGCGGATTTCATCGCTCAGATACAGAAGGCTGTCCAGGACAAGGCGTTGGAATAACGGGCAAAGCCGTTTCCCTGGATGTCTTTTCACGGGGTTCTCGCCATTTTCGCACTTGCATGCTACCGGCACTTATGCTATATTCTTAGCTTACGTAGCCCTTCAGGAGGTACCGAGCATAATTAAGGAATACCGCCTCAACGAACGGATCCTCACCCGCGAGGTCCGGATCATTGACGACAAAGGGGAGCAACTGGGTGTCATGCCCACGTTCCAGGCCCTCCAGATGGCCCGAGAGCGGGGGGTTGACCTGGTGGAGGTGGCGCCCACCGCGGTGCCTCCGGTCTGTCGGCTGATGGACTACGGCAAGTTCAAGTACGAGCAGGCCAAGAAGGAAAAGGACGCCCGCAAGGGGCAGCACATCAGTGAACTGCGCGAGGTGCGCTTCCGTCCCGGCATCGGCGACAACGACCTGGACTACAAGGTACGCAGAGCGCGGAACCTCCTGGTGGAGGGGAACAAGGTCAAGCTGGCGGTGGTCTTCCGGGGACGTCAGATGGCGCACCCTGAGTTGGGAGTGGCTCTCCTGAAGCGGGTTGTGGAGACTCTGAAAGGGGCGGCAAAAATAGAGCGGCCCCCCATCTTTGAAGGGCGCTTCCTGGGCATGATCCTGATACCCACCGCAATCAAGCCTGCTGTAAAGCCAGGCAAGGAACCAGTAAAAGAGCAAGTCCAAGAGGCAAAGGCAAAGGAAGCCTAAACATTTGAGGTGCGTCGCGCATGCATAAGCCCAGAACAAAACTGAAGACGCATAAGGGCGCCGCCAAGCGCTTTCACATCACGGGAACCGGCAAGCTCCTGCGGCGCAAGGGCCATATCACCCATCTGCGGCGCACGAAGCCCGCCAAGGTCAAGCGCACCTACACCGACAAGCTGCCCGTCCATCCCGCTGACACGGAGCGCATCACGCGGCTGCTCCCCTACGGAGTGAAAAAGGGCGGGACAAGCTTCCCGAAATAGGAGTATCAGACCATGCCTCGCGTCAAACGCGGCGTACCCGCACGGGCACGCCACAAGAAAGTCCTCGAGCAGACAAAGGGCCAGCGCGGCACCAAGAGCAAGCTCTACCGCCGCGCTCACGAGGCCCTCATGAAGTCCCTGACCTACTCCTACCGCCATCGGCGGGAGCGCAGGCGGGACATGCGGCGCCTGTGGATCGCGCGGATCAACGCGGGCGTTCGGCAAATGGGCGTCTCGTACAGCCAGTTCATGGCGGGATTCAAGAAAGCCTCCCTGAGCGTTGACCGCAAGGTGCTGGCGGAGCTCGCCGTGCGCGACCCCGCTGCGTTTACGCAGATTGTGGAGAAGGCCAAGGCCGCCCTGGCGACGTAGCACGACCTCCTGGTAGAATCCTGCACTGTAGATGGCGGCCTGTACCCAGGCCGCCATCTTTTTGGCTGCACAAGCTGGACATCAGCAACGGACACGTCAAGTGAACGCATACACGACTTCACATCAGGACATGCCCTGGCGGACAGGCCGCGCGTCTTGCGGCATTCTCTATGCCCGCCTATAATGACTCGACGGAAGCCGACGCGCGGGACGGCCTTCCTTCCTCACGGGCAACCGCGTATGTTACTCTCCGGGAGCATGCGTGACCGCTAATCTGGAAGAGCTGAAAACCCAGGCCGTCGCGGAGCTGGACAAGGCAGGCGCAACCGACCAGTTGGAAGCGTGGCGCGTCGCCTATCTGGGCCGCAAGGGCCGCCTGACTCAGGTGCTCCGCGCTCTGGGCGACCTGCCTCCCGACCAACGCCGCGCCAAGGGCGCAGAGGCGAACGCCCTCAAGTCCTTCCTGGAGGGCAAACTCGCCGAGAAAGAGGGTGCGCTCAAGGGGTCCGAGTCCGCGCTCCGCCTCGAGGCGGAGCGCATTGACGTCACGGCCCCCGGGCGGCCCGCCGGCGTCGGGCGGCTCCATCCGACCACGCAAATCGTCCGTGAGATATGCAGCGCCTTTGTCGCAATGGGCTTCCAGGTCGTCGAGGGGCCGGAGGTCGAGTGGGATGTCTACAACTTCGAGGCGCTGAATATCCCGCAGGGCCACCCCGCGCGGGACATGTGGGACACCCTGTGGATTGACTACGCCGACGACAAAGGCCAGCGGCCCATGCTCCTGCGTACCCATACCTCGCCCATGCAGATAAGGGTGATGGAGAAGCAACAGCCTCCAGTCCGCGTGGTCATCCCCGGCAAGGTCTTCCGCTACGAGGCTACGGACGCCACCCACGAGAGCATGTTCTATCAGGTGGAAGGCCTGGCCGTCGGCGAGGGCATCACCTTCGCCGACCTCAAGGGAACGCTGACCGAGTTCGCGCGGCGCATCTTCGGAGCGCAACGCAAGACGCGCTTCCGCTGCGACTACTTCCCCTTCGTCGAGCCGGGCGCGGAGATGGCGGTGGACTGCTTCCTGTGCGACGGCAAGGGATGCCGCGTCTGCAAGGACACCGGATGGATCGAGATCATGGGCGCGGGTATGGTCCATCCCAAGGTGCTGCGGCGCGTGGGCTACGACCCTGAGCGCTACACCGGGTTCGCCTTCGGCATGGGACCCGAGCGCATCGCCATGCTGAAGTACGGCATTGACGACATCCGGCTGTTCTATTCTAACGACCTGCGCTTCTTGCGGCAGTTCTAGGAGGCCGGCAACGTATGCTTTTGAAGTTCGAGGTCTTCCGAGACGGACGCCGGTGGGGAGCACGGGCGCTGGGCTATGCAATTTTTACACAGGGTCGTAGTCTAGACGAGGTCTACAAGAATATCAAGGAGGCGTCCTATTTGCATTTCCAGGAGGCGTTGAGCAAGGACGAAAAGCTGGAGATCCTGATTCTGGCGGATGCCCAGGTGCGCGGTGGCCGAAAAGCTGCCGCCGGCTAGTGGACGCTCTGTACGCCGACTTTTGGACAGTTGTGGCTTTGTCCTTGTGCGACAGCGCGGGAGTCATGCCCAGTTCCGAGAGCAAAGCTCCGCATCGGGACATATCATCACAGTGCCCATGCACGCCACAATTGGAAAGAAGACCTTGAACGGTATCCTGGACGAACTGAGGTTTATCACGGGTGTCCCAAAGGACGAGCTTGTGCGCAGGCTGAGAAAGCTATAGATTGAGGTCTCTCGTTTGCCTATGACTAATGCTACAAACGGCAATTCCTTACGGCCCGGCCAGGAGGTCGCCTATCAGGGACGCAAGGTGTACCTGAGCGACAAGACGACCTGCCCGGTGTGTAAGCGGCAGAACTTCTGCCCCAGCCACGCCTACGCCTTCATTGACTGGTACAGAGGCTACCTGAAACGGTTCGTCTCCAAAGGCCCAACAAAGTAGGAAGGCTCTACAGAATGGCATGAAAGTCCCCATCTCCTGGCTCCGCGAGTACGTGGATGTCCCCAGAGACATCCCGGCGCTGGCCCATCGCCTGACCATGGCGGGCATAGAGGTGGGCACGGTCTCGCGCATCGGCGGCGCATGGGACAACGTGTTCGTCGCGCAACTGCTGGACGTGCAGCCGCACCCGAACGCCGACCGCCTGCGCCTGGCCACGGTGGACGTGGGCGGCGAGCGCATGACCATCGTGTGCGGCGCTCCCAACCTGACCGTCGGCGACAAGATCGTCTTCGCCCGGGTGGGCGCGAGCCTTGTTGACGGGCATACGGGCAAACCCGCCGTCCTCAAGCCGGCGCGCATCCGCGGCGTGGAGTCGGCGGGCATGTGCTGCTCGGAGAGAGAGCTGGGCCTGTCGGAGGACCACTCCCAGATTATCGTACTACCCCCGGACGCGCCAGTCGGCGCGCCCCTGGCCGACTACATGGGCGACACGGTGCTCGACCTGGAGGTCACCGCCAACCGGCCTGACTGCCTTTCCATGCTGGGCATCGCGTGGGAGGTGGCCGCAATCGGCGGCGGCGCCGTCCGTTCACCAGACACGAGCTACACTGAAGCGGGCGCGCCCATCGAGTCGCTGGCGCGCGTGGAGATAGAGGCGGCGGACCTCTGCCCGCGGTACTGCGCCGCCCTCGTCACCGGCGTCAAGATTGGGCCATCGCCCCGGTGGATGCAGGACCGGCTCGCCCGCGCGGGCATGCGTCCCATCAACAACGTCGTTGACGTCACCAACTACGTCATGCTGGAATACGGCCAGCCGCTGCACGCCTTCGACTTCCTCACCCTGCGCGAGGGACGCGTCATTGTGCGGCGGGCGCGTTCGGGCGAGCGTATGACCACACTGGACGGCGTGGACCGCCCGCTGGACCCTGAGATGCTGGTCATCGCGGATGCGCACCGCGCCGTGGCCCTTGCGGGCGTCATGGGCGGCGCGGACACGGAGGTCTCGGAGCGGACCGTTGACGTGCTGCTGGAGTCCGCCAACTTCAACAACATCGCTCTGCGGCGCACCGCCCGCGGACTGAACATGCGCTCGGAGGCATCGCTCCGGTTCGAGAAGGGCCTGTCGCCGGATCTGCCCCTGCCCGCGCTGCGTCGCGCCACGCACCTTCTGACGCAGATATGCGGCGGGACGGCGGCCACGGGCGTCATTGACGTCTATCCTGGCAAAAGCCCGCGCGCGCCCCTTGTCTTGCGGGAGTACCGCGTCCACCAGGTGCTTGGCGTTGAAAACATGTTCTGGGATAAGATAGCCCAGGTGTTGTCTCGCCTGGGCTTCCAGTGCAAGCGTCGCGGCGGCGGCTCCGACTTGATGGTGACCGTCCCCTACTGGCGGATGGACATTTCGTCGGAGGACGACCTGGCGGAGGAGATCGCCCGCACTATCGGCTACGACCAGATGCCCACGACGCTGAACGCCGGCGCGCTGCCCGCGTACAACCCGCAGCCCCTGCGCGAGCTGTCGGAACAGATGCGGGACGCCTTGTCCGCGCTTGGGATGCAGGAGGTCATCACCTACTCGTTGGTGAGCCTCGTCGCACTGGAGAAGGTGGGAGCGGCCAGCCCCGCACCCCTTCGGGTCGCCAACCCCATGAGTCCGGACCAGGAGTACCTGCGCACGAGCCTGCGGCCCAACTTGCTGGCGACGCTTGCGTCCAACGAGAGGCACGAGGAAGGCCCCATCCGGCTCTTCGAGGTAGGGCGAGTCTATCTCCCTCGCGCCAAGGACCTGCCTGAAGAGCGCACCATCCTGATCGGCGTGCTGTGCGGCCCACGGAGCGAGCCGTCCTGGCTCACAGACCCGGGACCCCAGGGTTTCTATGAGGCAAAGGGCGTGCTGGAGTCCCTGTTCGCCCGGCTCGGCCTGGCGCCCGCCTTCGTTCCCGCCGAGGACTCCCTGTTGCACCCTGGACGCTCGGCCCGACTGGAGTTCAAAGGCGCCGCCGTTGGCGTTCTGGGCGAGGTGCATCCCGCCGTCCTCGACCGCTTTGACGTGCGCTCCCGGCCCGTCGCACTCTGGGAGATTGACCTGGAGCGCCTGCTGCCGCTGCTGTCCACGGCCCCGCGCAAGTTCCGGACCGTGCCGCGCGTGCCGCCCGCCGTCCGGGACATGGCCGTCGTCATTGACGCGGGCGTTGCCGCGCAGCAGGTGCTGGAAGCCATCCAGCGGCACAGCCTGGTGGCCCAGGCCACTCTAGTGGACGTGTACGCGGGCGCGCAGGTCCCGCCGGGGAAGAAGTCGCTCGCCTGTCGCATCACCTTGCAGACGTCCGACCGCACGCTGACAGCTGAAGAGGCGCAGAAGGCTTTGGATGACATCTTGAAGCGCCTCCAGCGTGAGTTTGCCGCTTCTCTGCGCACGTAAAAAGAACCCCTGCGGGTGTGCCCCATGAAGATTCCGGCTATGCTCTCCGTGGAGGATGCGCTGGAGCGTATTCTCCGCTATACTCCCGTCCTGGAGGCTGAGGAGCGGGCGCTCCTCGAATGCCTGGGGCGGGTGCTGGCTGAAGACGTCCGCGCCGAGGTGGACATTCCGCCGTTGCCTGACTCGGCGATGGACGGCTACGCGGTGCGCGCCCAGGACATTCGAGACGCCAGCCTGACCGCGCCGCGGACGTTGCGCGTCATCGGAGAAGCACCCGCGGGCCGCGTGTTCCCCGGCGAGGTGCGGCCCGGCACGGCGGTCCGGATCATGACGGGCGCTCCCGTTCCGCGCGGCGCGGACACCGTGGTGCCTTTCGAGGAGACAGACGAGATGAACCGGCGCCGATCTCCCGGCGCGGGAGGGGACGTCGCCATCCGCAAAGCGTTCAGCGCGGGCGCTCATATCCGCAATGCCGGAGAGGACGTGCGGAAGGGGACAACCGTCATGGAGGCGGGCGCCGTCCTGCGGCCCGCGGCCATCGGCGTGCTCGCCTCGGTGGGCCGCGCCACCGCCAGAGTAGTCCGACGGCCTGTCGTCGCGGTCCTGGCCACGGGGGACGAGCTGATGGAGCCTGGTCTGCGCCTTGAGGCAGGCCAGATATATAACAGCAACAGCTACAGCGTCGCCTCCGCGGTGCTGCGCTACGGAGGCATCCCGAAAGTGCTGGGCATCGCGCGGGACAATCTGCCAGACCTGGAGGCCAAGATAGCAAAGGGCCTAGAGGCGGACATGCTCATCACCTCCGCCGGCGTCTCCCACGGCGACTACGACATCGTCAAGGACGTGCTGGCCCAGAAGGGAGAAGTCGCCTTCTGGACCGTCCGGATGCGGCCCGCCAAGCCGCTGGCCTTCGGCGCGCTCGTACAACGGCTGCCGGGGGGCCGCGAGAGGCGTGTCCCGCACCTTGGTCTGCCGGGCAACCCGGTGAGCGCCCTGGTCGCCTTCGAAATCTTCGCGCGCGCGGCCATCCTCAAGATGCAGGGGCGCAAGAAGCTGGACAAGCCGTCCATTGAGGCCATTCTGGAGGAGCCTATCACTAACAGCGATGGACGGCGCGTGTACGCCCGATGCGCTGTCACCCGGCGGGGTGGCCGCTACTACGCCCGCCTGTCCGGCTCCCAGGGATCAAATATACTGACCACCATGGCAAGGGCGAATGGACTGGCTATCTGTCCAGAGGACGTGGCCCAGCTCAACGCCGGACAGACGGCACGGGTGCTGATGCTGGACTGGGATGAGTACCAGGCTCTCGACGAGCAGGACTAGAACAGTTGGGGGATAGTGCGATGTCTCCACGAGCTTCACGGAAGCAGCAGGCCGCGGAACAGAAAGTCGAACCAGTGCAACCGGTGGCCCACTTCTCCATAGACGTAGCGTGGTACGAGGCGCGGGGCCGATCATTGACGGTGCTGCTCGTCCGCCGCATGTGCCCGAAGCACCAGCGCCAGTGGGGCCAACGAGACCCCGACATCTCGCCGGAGAAAGCTATCGGCATCTTCAAGAGCTGCTGCGGCAAGGAGGATGGTTTCCTGGAACCTACTCTCTCGTTGGGGGAGGCGTCTTTCCGCGTGCTACTGGCGGAGGGTAACCGACCGCTTTCCGCGGGGGAGATAGCTCACCGCCTGGGCAGATGGAACTCAGCTACGGCGCAGAGCCGGGATACGTCCGTCGCGACCATCACCCGGCTCCTGAGCCACGATCGTTTCTATGGATTCCGCCGTGACGAGCCGGCGCGGTAAGACCGAAGGCTAAGAGCGGACATGGAACTCCTGGAAGCTGCCCGTCGGGATCGCCCAGATTTCGCTGACTCTCTGCACGCGAGCGAGGGAATGACCTGCCCTCAGGCGTTCGAGCAGCGCTTCCAGCCGCTCCCGAGAGCCCTCGGCGACCACCTCTACCGCGCCGTCAGGCAGGTTGCGCACGTACCCTGAAAGACCCAGCGCCCTAGCCCACCCTTCCACGAACGCACGATACCCGACCCCCTGGACGCGTCCGTAGATCGTGGCAGTGAGATGCGCCTCGGATGCAAAGGCCAACGCCGAAGCTACCCCTCTTCTTCCTTGGGCTTCTTCCCTTTGCTTCGGATGACCTCGGGCTCCACCGGCGGGATAGGAGGAGACTTGGTGCTCAGCTCCTTCTTGGCGTCCTTCTTCTGCTTCTTCGGCTCATGCCAGGGAGCGTCTTTACGACCCATCGCGGAGTCCTCCTTCGCCTGGACTGATTCTCACTTTGCCCAAGTGTAGCATGGCTATGGAGCGGTGTAAAGGAATCCGTCGCGGTAAGGCAACGCAGCGTCGGGGGCTTCAGGTGCGGTCATAGCCCGCGTGTGCTAGAATATCCGTCGCACCTCGTCACGAACATTTTTTCACGGAGCAGCAGAGCCTCTATGGCAGAGCGCATTTTCATCGGGGTGGCCTGGCCTTACGCCAACGGCCCCCTCCACATCGGCCACATCGCAGGCTGCTACCTTCCAGCGGACATCTTCGCGCGCTATCACCGGGCCAAGGGAAACGATGTCCTGATGGTCTCCGGCAGCGACCAGCACGGCACGCCCATCACCGTCC
>JAUSIH010000065.1 GCA_030648205.1 Dehalococcoidia bacterium
ACGCGAGGAGGCAGCAGGATCGCGGACTCGGCGCGCAACTGTTTCTCAGCATAGTGGGCCGCTGTTACCCTGTCAAGAGACGGCTTTCGACACAAGCTCAAGGCAACGTCCGGCGGATGCCTAGAGGCGCTCCTTCAGGACTGCATGGTAGAGATGGTCTATCTCGTCAGCGACGCGCTTCCATGAATACATTTCCGCGTGCCGCCTCAAGGCCTCGCGGTCCCACGCTTTGTCCACCGCCAGAGCGATGGCCCGGGCCAAGCTAGACTGGTCGCCTGGAGGAACAAGGACTCCCTGCTCGCCGTCGTGCACCATTTCCGGGATTCCGCCGACCCGCGAGGCTACGACCGGCGTACCGCAGGCGAGAGCTTCCAGCAGTACGAGCCCAAACGACTCGTAATGGCTGGTGGATACGACTACGTTGCAGGCGTTCATCCACAGAGGGAGCTCGGCGTAAGGCCTGCTGCCCAGTACATGGATGTGATTATCCAGGCCTTCCTTCACAACTGCCTGCCTGACAGGCTCCAGAAGCTCGCCATCTCCAAGAAGCACGGCCTCCACATCGGCCCTCTCCTGGCGCAAAAGCTTCATGGCTCCTACCAGACACAGCGGGTCCTTAACGTGGGTCATACGACCGATGAAGAGGACGATGCGATTGTGTTGGGATAGGCCCAGATGACGACGAGCTGCGGCTCGCTCCTGTGGACGGAACCGCTCTATATCAACCCCGTTGGGCATCACTGTCACGCGTTCCTCTGGTACGCCCAGAGCGATTGCTTTACGGGAGAGGTCTTGGCTGACGGCGATCACTCTTGAGCTATGGCGAAGCGATTGGACGAGACGCCCGCGGGTTCGAGGAGAATAGAACTGTGAAGCGAAAGATGGGATATCGCTATATGCGCGGGCATCTCCCGCGCCCCCGAAGACGTTGATGTCGAATCCGTGCAGCGTAACCACGAGCGGAACGCCCAGGTCTCGCGCGACAAGATGTCCTACGTACCCCGCTGGATAGCCCGGGTGCGCATGAATGATATCTGGCGACAGGCGTTGGCGCTTGAGGGCGCGTCGCACCGCCGTGTAGGCAAGGTACACGTTCAGGGAATCGAAGCGCCAGGGCAGGCCGGGGTATCGGATGTAATGCACACAGCCCGTCGGCAAATCTATATCTGGAGGCAGCGTTACAGTTGGCAGGCCACTTCTGACAAGCCAGCCTTGTGACAGGAAGGGAAAGACTACTGGGACTAAGACAGTGACATCCATGCGGCGCGCCAGTTCCACTGCCTGTCCTGCGACAAACCGGCCGCTGCTTGGAGAGTTGGAGGACGGAAACATTTCGGACAGGAGCAGCAGCTTCATGGCGTGTTCAGGCTCGCTGCGCGGAGGCAGCCGTCAGGACTTCCGCCAGGGTCTGGCGCGTCAGATGCTCCCACGAGTGCTCCTGGGCCAGCTCCGCTCCGCGCCGCAGCCGGTCGGGTGAGGGATGCTCCAGCGCGGCGCAGACTGCTGCCTCGAACTCCGAGGGGCTTTCCGCAATATAGACCACCTCGGCGTACTTCTCTACCTCGGGAATCCGGGTGGCGACCACGGGCCTGCCCGCCGCCATGTACTCCCATAGCTTCAGCGGGTTGCGCGCCGCGTTCCAGGGGTGCACACTGAACGGGATGAGCGCCACGTCAAATCCCTTCAGAAAAGAGGGCAGACGCCGTCTCTCGACCCAGCCGATGAAGTGCACGTTGCCCCGGCCCGTCAGTCGGCGGCGCGTATCCGCCGAGACGTCCTCCGCGGGGCCTACCAGGACCAGCGACCACTCCGGACGCCGCCCGGCCAGTTCCTCCAGCAAGGAATAGTCCAGGGTCGTCTCGCTGGCGTTGCCGACGAAGCCGATGCGCGGACTTGGTATGGATTCCAGCTCCTTTGCGACGGGCAACGCTGGCAGGCGGGCGCGGGCGAAAAGGTCGTAGTCCACGCCGTTCGGAGTATAGACGACACGCGAGTGCCGCGCTGATCGGCTCCGATACAGGGAATCGGACGTGGTCAGGACCAGGCCTGCTTTCGTCAGAAGGGTATCCTCCTGCTTCGCCAGTTCAGGCAGCGGAGCGCCGTCGTGTTGGGACCGGGTGTACTCGTCGTAACACTCGTACACGACGAAGGAGTCGCGCGCCAGACCGACCCGGGAGACCTGCTCCGGGCGGAAGACCCACTCAATGCGCCGCGCGTCAGGTGGCCCTGTTCGGCGCAACGCGTCCTCAATCTGCGCGGTCAGCGTGCGCTTGCGCATCTGCGCAAGCAACGGCAGGCGGCCGGCGCCGGGTAGCCATACGATGGGAGTCAGCAGCGCCATGTTCTCGGAGAGGCGGCGCACTCGGGTCTTGTTCCGCGCCCTGGACAGTTCCAGCACCGAAAGCATGGGGTTGACCAGCAGGACGTGCGCCTGGCCGAGGGCATTGCGGGCCAGGGCCTCCAGCATGGGCCTTCGGTGGAAGGTGTCCCATGTGTGGACCAAGTACACGATGATATGGTAGCGGGACTGGCCCGCGGGGGTCCCCACACTCACGTCCTCCATAGCCGAGCGCCTCATGTCTGGAGACGTGGGCACGGGCGTGACCGCGAGGGAGAAAACACCGTGTCAGGCGGGGGCATGGGACGCGTCCGGAACGTGCGCGGGACGTCTGAGCGCCGCGAGGATAGCCCTGTCGGAGAGCTTGCGGTCTCTCTGTGCGGCCCGGCGCGCTCGCCAGATCAGGGGCATACGCCGCGCCGCATCCCAGTAGGCGCCGAGGCGGTGCACGTCTCCAGTGGCCGCTGCTTTGAGCAGGCGCGGGGGCGCCCACAGGAAGAACTGAAGCAGGAGGCCGGGGTCGGCAATGTTCTGCAGGATGAAGATCACCGCTCCCCTTTCACGTATTCGTCGCCGTGCGCCGTCTGAGTACATCTTATTGAGCGTTGCGCCGCCGGGATGAAAGACCACGCTGCGGGGCTCGAAAAGTATCTTGTAGCCACGCATCCAGGCCAAATAGGAAAGGGCTATATCCTGGTAGTACTCCGGCCAGTACGTGATGTCGTAGCCGCCCAGCAGCAGAAATTTCTCGCGGTCATAGGCTGCCGCGCCGCCGTGCGCCATGAGCGTGGGGCCGGAGCCGCCCGGCTGGCCGGTGCGGCCGGTGCCGAGGAGGCCACGGTGAAAGACCCCGGGGCATGGCTCCATACAGGCCTCCGCGGGGTTGTCCGACACGACCTTGGGTGTGGTCGCGAAAACAGTCGGGTCGTTCAGGCCTTCCAGGAGAGGTGGAATGAAGTCCGGCTGAACGCGAATGTCGTTATTGAGCAGGATGACGTAGTCGTGGGAGCAGGCGCGGACGGCGTCGTTGTAGGAGAAGAGACGACGGTTCTGGGCCATGCGCATGACTTTGACGTCCGGGAACTTCGCCTGCACGAACGCGACGCTGTCGTCGCTGCTGGCGTTGTCCACGACAATCACGTCGTGACGGGCGCCCGCGTAGCGAGCCGCCGCTACGACTCCGGGGATGTTCTCCTCCAGGAGGGGCCTTCCGTTGTAGTTCAGGACAAGAATGGCGCAGGTGCGGTTCACAGCTCCGGGTGCCTCACGCGCAGATAGTCTTCCAGCGCCTGCCGCCAGGGGCGCGGCAGGGATAGGCCGGCCCGCTTCAAGTTCCGATTCGCCAGGACTGAGTAAGCGGGGCGGCGCGCTTTCGCTCCGAACTGTGCGCTGGTGACGGGTTGGACATCCACGTTCAAATGGGCGAGTCGGAATATGGTCTGAGTGAAATTGTACCACGAGCAGGAGCCGCTGCTGGTCACGTGGTACAAGCCGTACCGGTCGGTCCCGAGCAATTCTACTACCTTGTTCGCCAGGTCACGCGTGTATGTGGGAGACAGGGTCTGGTCGTTGACGACGCGGATGGGAGCGCCCTGCTGGGCGAGCCGCAGCATGGTCTCCACAAAGTTGCCCCCCTTGCCGCTGGCGCCCGCGACGCCGTACAGTCCGGATGTGCGGACGAGGAAGTAGCGGGGACACAAGGTCCGCACGAAGTACTCCCCCGCGAGCTTGGACACGCCATAGACGCTGAGCGGGCCGGGAGCGTCGTCCTCCCCATAAGCGCGCCCTTTGGAGCCACTGAACACGTAGTCCGTGCTGAAGTGCATGAGGACGATATCCAGTTCTCTCGACAGGAGCGCCAGATTGCGCACGGCCAGGGTGTTTACCTCGAAGGGTTTGACGACCTCGTCCTCGCACACGTCCACCTTGTGGAATGCGCTGGTGTTGATGACCACGTCCGGGTGGTGACGCTCCAGCGCCGAACGCACCGCCGCATAGTCGCATACATCGAGTTGCTGATGGGTAAGGGGAACGGTGTCCGAAGGCGGCAGGACCTTCAGCAGGTCTGTGGCAAGCTGTCCAGCAGCGCCGATCAGGAGAACGCGCATCGTCTTTGGTCCCTCGTGTCCAGAGTCAGGCCGCAGCGAGGCTTACAGCGCTCGCGAGAGGTTGCCCTCCATTTTGGGCGCTGCCAATGAAAGGAGCGCCCGGGGAGGCCTACTTGCCCCGGCTTCGTGCCTGGGGAAGACGTACCAGTTTGCCGCTCTTGTCCTCCGGCAGGTCGAATATGTAGCCCGTGAGTTTGACGATGCGGTCCGCCTCCTCCAGGAGCTGCATCCAGCGGATGTTGTAATGGCGAGGGCTGTCGAAGTCGTCGCAGTGGTACTTGGCGATGCCGGCTACCATGTCCCGCACGGCGTCTTCGATGGAAATGAGGGGCTTGAATTCCAGGGCGCTCAGGATTTTCTTTCCGGACACCCGATAGTTCCGGACGCCTCGATAGCTATAGTCCACCTTTACCTGTGCGTTGATGCTCAGGGCGGTGAACGTCTCCCGCACCCGCAGGCTGGCCTCCGATATCCGGAGATTGTCATACACCACGTTGAAAATCTGGCCGCTGACCTTCTCCTCCGTGGCCTCCAGGCAAAGGATATACGCCCGCGCGGCATCCTTGACGGCGACCAGGGGGCGCCACATCTCGCCGCCATAGAAGAGGGTCATGTGGCCTCGGGAGAGCACGTCCTTGACGAATGTGTTGATGACCAGGTCATACCGCATGCGCGGGCTGAACCCAAAGAGCGTGCCCATGCGCAGAACCACGGGGGAAAAGCGCGGGTCCTTCAGGCCGAGAACGGCCTTTTCCGCCAGGTATTTGGATGACGAGTACGCAGCCTTAGGCGCGACGGGTGAGTCTTCATCCAGGAGGATGTCCTTCTCCTGCGTTCCCACCCCTACGTCGTAGATGGAGCAGGACGATGCGAGGACGTGCCGCCGGATACCCCTCTCCTGACACAGGCGGGCCAGGCTTTCCGCGGCCACGGTGTTCATCTGGTAGTTCGCTTGGGGGTTGTATTCAGCCGTGGGGTCGTTGGAGAGGCCTGCCAGGTTGATGACGGCGTCCACGCCTTCCAGGGCCGCGGGGTCCATCTGCCGGACGTCGCCGACCATCAGCTCCAGCCTGTCGCGCACCTCGTGCAGCCCTCCCTCACCGAAGAAGAGGCGATCGAAGACGCGGACGGCGTAGCCGCGCTCCAGAAGCTCGTTGACCAGGACGCAGCCCAGGTAGCCCGCTCCGCCTACAACGAGGATTTTCATGGTGATTCTCCTTGTTTTGTCTTGACCGCTTCGCATAAAAGGTCCGCAGCCATCCGGTACTTGAAATCAAGCGGCGCGTGGATACTCTCCGTGGCCTGGACCCGGATGACCCGGAAGCCGGCATTTTCTACCGCGTTCCGTAGGGATGCCTCCGTGAACCCATTGGTATGCCGCATGCCTTCCGCATCGTCGCCGAACACGAATACCATGCCCCAACCCTGCCTGTACGCGTCGTCGCCCTCCAAGAACGCCCTGGCGGCTATCTCGAAGTTCGGGCAGCGGATGACCAGTTTCCCGCCGGGCTGCAGGACGCGGCGCCACTCCCTGAGTGCCCTCCCGACCTCCGCTCTCGGGAGGTGTTCAATCATGTGGCTGGTGTGAATCTCCGTCGCGGAGTTGTCGGCAAAGGTGGTCAACGAGCGGGCGTCCTGGCGGACGTCGGCGGAAGGGCTCAGACTGTCCACGTTGATATAGTCCCACAACGGCATGTCGCCGCAGCCCAGATTCAGCCTGACGATGCCCTGTTTACGGAGGGCCGCCAAATAACGGCGCCTGCCCATGCGGTCCACGAACCGCTTGGTGAAGGGCAGGACGCGGTACAACTGGAGTCGGAGCGGGAGCAACCGCTGCCAGAGGCCGTGTGTGGCTGGCTGTCTGCTCATGCCGGAGTCCAGAAGCTATCGGCCTTTCACCGTCCAGACGTCGCCAAAGGAGTCCGGAGGGATGCGCACTTCGTCTGGCTTTTGCCGATTGTACACTTCGCTGGCGATGCTGACCATCTGGGTGTCGTCCTCCAGGGACATCCATCCGTGAAAGACCCCGGGCGGGACCAGAACAATGCTGGGGTTATGCGCCGAGACAATGAAAGTGTTCACTTCCTTGTAGGTCGGGCTCTCTGGTCTGTCGTCCACCAGCACAAACTTCGCTGAGCCGTGGCTGATGAAGAAATAGTCCCACATATGATAATGCTTGTGAAACGCCCGAATGGTGGCCCGTGTAAGATCGCCCACCATATAAACCTGGCCGAACTTGGGCAGGAAGGGGTCCGTGGCGCGGATAATCTCGATCAGGTAACCGCGGTCGTCCACGTGGGGCTCTAAAGGCACCTGCTGGACTCCCTGAATCATGGTCTCCTCCGCTCAGGCTGAGGTGATGGTTGCGCCTCTGCCAGCGACGAAAAGTAACAGTTCATGTTAGCTTTTTTTCGCTTTTTCCGCAAGCAGTCCGGCGATGGTCAGTCGCGGGTGAGAAGCCAGCGCTGCCGCGCGGGATCGCAGGTCGCTGTCGAGGAGCAGCAGCAGTCCCACATATGTGACGCCGAAGCCCACCGCCAGCATCAGGAAGCCGGGGATGCTCTCCGCTGGGACGGGCAGGTGAGGAGTCGCGGCCAGCCCTGCGGCGGCGAGCAGTCCAGCCAGCGCGAGGGGCCCGACGATGACGCCGATGTACTCCAGGGGACGGATGGCCAGCATGCGGTTTGTCCACAGGACGGAGACTATACCCAGCGCAAGGGCGACCGCGGTGATATAGACAGCGACACCCAGGGCGCCATAGCTCAGCGCCACAAAGTACAGCGCGGGGAACAGCGCGACAAACTTGACGATGTGGATGAGGAGCTGGCGGTGAGGCTTGCCCATGCCGTAGAAAACGCTACCTGTAGGGCCCACAATAGCTGATATGAGGCCAAAAAAAGACAGAGCCTGCAGCAGCGGGATGGCGGGCGCCCACTTGTCGCCGTAAAGCAGGCGCAGGAACGGCGGGCTGATGAGGACAAGGGCGAAGGCGAGCGGCGCGGCGAGGTAGGTGATATACCGAATGGTGGTCAGGTAGACGCGTTTGAGCTCCACAGGCTGGCCGCGCAGCCGAGTGTACACGGGCAGAATGACCGAATACAGGCTGTTCGTCACCATGGACTGGGGGTAATTGCCCAGGCGGTATGCGAAGTCATACTGACCCACGGTCACAACGCCCAGGGCGCGGCCGAGAATCGGCCTGTCCAGAGTCAGGATGAGGAAGATGAGTGCGTCGTTCAGGAATACAGAGTTCCCGAAGCGGAGCAACCGTTTCGCCACCGCCCAGTTGAAGTGGAATGACGGGCGGAAGGGGGAGATAACCCAGAAGATGGCGCCCTGGCAGACCATTTGCGCCAGTTGGGCATAGACGATGCTCCACACGCCCAGGCCCTGCACGGCGAGGATGACCGCTATCACCGTATAGACCAGCGTGCCCGCCAGCCCTGTCAAGGCGCGCACGCGGAACCGCAATTCCTTGATAAGCAGTGTCTCCTGTACGGATGTCAGACTATACAGGATGAAGCTCACGCCCAGGACTTGCACCACGGGTTGCATCGCGGGGCTGGCGAAGGCGCGCGCTGCCAGCGGCGCCGCCAGCAGCGACAGGGCCGCGAGCACGACCCCGGCCGCAAGCAGCAACCAGAAAGCGGTGGCGCTCGCTTCCGTGAGGTCGCGCTCCTCGTGAAGAAGCGCTATGCCCAGACCCAGGCCCCGGACCAGGGCGAGCCAGCCGATCACCAGGCTGGCAAGGCTGAAGATGCCCATGTCCGCCACGGGCACGTACTTCGCCAAGAGCAGGGTGGCGACCGCCGAAAGCGCCTGGCTGATGTAGGTAGCCCCTCCCGTCCAAAGGAAACCCCCTGCGATAGTCCGGCCGGACGTCACGGCGGGGGCGCCTGCGTGGGAAGGCGGCCAGACTCTGGGGCAGTCGCCGTCGTCCTGAGATAGGAGGCTATGGCCTGGTTGTCCCACCGGCGCGCCGCCAGGGTCTGGGGCAGGTGGACGAGGTTCCATCCCAGGGCGTAGGCCAGCAGGCCGGCGTTCACCAGCACGTTGGATGGCCGCAGCCGCCGGTGGTAGGCGAAGCCGCGGCTGGTGCGCGCAAAGGGGTTGCAGCTTATGTGGACGACGAGGGCGACTTGCCGCAGGATGACGCCCAGGCTCTCGTTCTTGATGAGATAGCGGATGCGGTTCCGCATGGTGAGAATGGATGCCTTCCAGGGTATCCGCTCGGATGACCCTTCCGAGTAGTGCCAGAGGGGGACGTTCACACGCGTCAGCGCAAAGCCCGCCCTGCGGGCTCTGGCCTCCAGGTCATCCTCCTCTCCATAGGCGAAGTAGGCATCATCCACCAGCCCTATGGCGCGGAGCATGTCCGTGGGAATGAACATCGCACAGCCGCCCACGTGCGTCGCAGGCTGGGGCTGGGCTGGTTGCCAGTCGCGGCATGCCTGCTCGAAGCGCTCGATAGGCTCCTTGCCGTACTCACCGAAGACGTGAAAGCCGACAACGCCCGCATGCGGATCAGCCTCGGCGGCGGCGACTGCTTTCGTCAGCCAGCGGGGATGCACCTTCATGTCGTTGTTCAGCAGGACGACATAGCGTGCGCCCTGGGCCATTGCGTAGCGGATGCCCACGTTGTTGCCTCCGGACCAGCCCAGGTTCTTTGCGTTGCGTAGCAGGACGACGCCGGGAAAGGAGGACTGGACATACGCGCACGAGCCGTCGCTGGACGCGTTGTCCACCACAATAACCTGGCATCGGGGGTAGTCCGTGGCCAGCACGGAGGGCAGGCAGTACCGTAGGTGGCGCAGCCCGTTCCAGTTCAGGATGACAACAGAGACCAGAGGCCAGGACTGCATCAAATGTCCATTTCCTAGCGCATCTTGATGGCCCAGTCGTAGGGGACCTGGTCGGAGTTCCACGGCAGGCGGTACTCGTCCGGGTCATTCCTGTCGTACAGCTTGTCCGGGAAGTTCAGCAGAAAAGATGGCTCGTCGCCCACGGTCTTGTAGCCGTGCACGACGCCGATGGGGACTTTGAGAACGACGGGGTTCTGCTCGCCGATGAAAAACTCCTGGACTTCCCCTTTTGTCGGCGAGCCATCGCGCTGATCGTACAGGACGATCTTGGTCATCCCCTTCACGGTGCAGAAGAAGTCGTTCTGCTTTTTGTGGTAGTGCCACGCGCGCACCACGCCTGGGTAGTTGAGTGACACGTAGGTCTGCGCGAAGCGCGTGAACAGGGGGTCGTCTGCGCGCAGTATCTCCATCAGGTAGCCACGCTCGTCCACGTTCGGCGTGAGCTTCTTGATTTCAACGCCATGAATCACTGCAGCCTCCTCGGAGACGCTATCCCCCTGCGCGCGCGCTGCTTTGTGGGCAACCGGCGTGCGTACTGGCGGGTATAGTACTGTGCGAAGTCGCCCTGCTTGATAGGACGCCACCACTGCGGGTTCTCGCGGTACCAGCGCACCGTCTTCTCCAGTGCGGCCTCGAAGGAGTGCGCTGGCTGCCAGCCCAGGTCGCGCATGCGCGAAGAGTCCAGGCTGTACCGCTGGTCATGGCCCTTCCGGTCTTCCACGAAGGTGATGAGGGACTCGGGCTTGCCCAGGATGCGCAGGATGGCGCGCGCCGTTTCCACGTTCGGACGCTCGTTGCTTCCCGCCACGTTGTAGATTTGCCCCGGCGCCCCGCGCCGCAGCGCCAAGTCAAGGGCCTCGCAGGCGTCTTCCACGTAGAGCCAATCCCTGATCTGCAGCCCCTGGCCATAGACGGGCAGAGGCTTGTCCTCCAGCGCGTTTGTAATAAACAGGGGGACCGCCTTCTCCGGGTACTGGTACGGCCCCACGTTGTTGGTCATCCGCACGGCCATGACAGGCAACTGGTGCGTCGTGTGGAACGCCATGCACATGAGGTCGGCGGAAGCCTTGCTGGCGGCGTAAGGGTTGCGAGGCCGCAGGGGGTCCGTCTCCCGCGCCGAGGCGCCGGGTGGCATTTCGCCATACACCTCATCCGTGGAGATATGCAGAAAGAGAGGGGTCTTGTGGCGCAGCGCCGCTCCCAGGAGGACCGATGTCCCGTACACGTTGGTCAGGACGAACGGGCTCTCATCCTGCAGCGAGCGGTCCACGTGCGTCTCCGCCGCGAAGTTGACGATGGTGTCAGCCTGGGGGACCAGGGAGTCCACGAGCGCCGTGTCGCAGATGTCGCCGTGGACGAAGCGGTAGCGCGGGTCTCCTTCCACGTCGCGGAGGCTGGCGGGATTGCCCGCGTACGTCAGCTTGTCCAAATTGATGACGCTCCAGTCCGGGTGCGTGCGCAGGGCGTAGCGGACAAAGTTGCCGCCGATGAATCCCGCGCCGCCTGTGATCAGCACCGTACGCGTGGTCATAGTCCTAACGAAGCTCGACTTTGCTGTGGTCACCCAGGACCATCTTGGACGCGGCAGGGCGGCGCGTGGCGCGGGACAACTCTACATAACGGCCAATAACGCTCTCCGTCAGACGGCCGGGGATGTTGACAATGGAGCTGTGCTCCAGGATGATGCAAAAGTCCACTTCGCTGCCCTCCACATGGCAGTCGTGGTAGATAGACGTATAGGGCCCGATATACGCATCTCGAATCAGTGTGTTCTCTCCAATGATACACGGCCCGTGCAATACGCTCTTCTCCACGCGCGCGCCCTTTTGAATGACCACGGTGCCCGTGGTGCGCGTCTCGGCGTCAACGGTCCCGTCGTTGCGGGCGGCGAGGCTCGCCAGGATGAGCCGGTTGGCGTTCAGCAGGTCGTCCTTCTTGCCCGTGTCTATCCACGGCGCCGTCAGGACCTGGTATCCCACCTCGCGTCCGTGCTCCAGCAAATAGCGGATGGCGTCGGTTATCTCCAGCTCGTTGCGCCCGGAAGGGCGTATGTGGTCTATGGCCTCAAAGACGGAGGGATCAAACATGTAGATGCCCACGATCGCGAGGTTGCTCGGCGGAGACTGGGGCTTCTCCTGAATAGAAACGATGCGGCCGTCCTTGAGGGCCACCACGCCGAAGTCCGCGGGGTTCGGCACCTCGTGCAAGAGTATCTGGCAGTTCTGGGCCTGGAAGCTTTCGACGAACGACTGGATGCCGCCCAGGATGAAGTTGTCGCCCAGGAAGACCACGAATCTGTCCTGTCCCACGAAGTCGCGCGCCAGGCCGACGGCGTGGGCTATCCCCAGCGGCGCGGACTGCTCGACGTAAGTCACGCGGGCGCCCAGGCTCGCGCCGTCGCCGACCGCAGCTTTGATCTGGTCGCCGGTCTCGCCGACGATGATGCAGATG
>JAUSIH010000066.1 GCA_030648205.1 Dehalococcoidia bacterium
GCATCAGTCCCAAAATGTCCACACTCTCTTTGACCACTGTCGTCTCCTCTCTTAGAGCATTAGCCGTGCTTGTAAGGATGACGCGGTGGTCGCTTCTTTGCTAGACCACCCTGGTCTTACACCACTTCCTGGGACTCTACTCCCCGAAAAAATGTTCCACAACTGGCACAGGTGCGGGACGACTCCCCTGTCGGTAGGGGCAGCCCGTGTGGAACAGGAGTTTGCCGACCGTGTGATCCCGCGCATCGCGCTTGATGACGGCTGGCGGAAGGCGGTGCCGACGTGTCTGGCGCACAAGAATCCGCAGCCGGATCACAGCGGCGAGGTGCAGCGTCTCGAGATGGCGTTAGCCAACCTGCGGAAGCAGCACCTGTGGAGCGCCATGACGGACGAGGATTTTAGGAGTGAGTTCCGGCAGATCGAGTGCCAGCTTCGGGCGTTGTCCACGCCCCAACCGGACGTCCCCACACCCAATCTTGACCGTACGACGGCGATTCTGCGAGACTTGTCCGTTCTGTGGCGCCATCAGGGTGTTACCCCACGGCAGCACAGGAATCTCGCTGGCGAAGTGTTTGAGGAGATCCGCCTGCGTGGACAGACCCTGGTGGCCTTCAAGCCGCGGCCGCACCACGCCCCGCTCTTTGCCTACTCCATCTGGCGGCAGCAACAGGTGTTCGGTGGCACAAGTTTATTCTGAGCATAGCGAAGAATTTACGTCTGTCTCACACCAGCGTAGACCCTTCGCGGAGCCTGTCCTGAGCGAAGCCGAAGGGGGTTCAGGGTGACAGGAATTCCGAGGCGGCTTTTTGTGCACAGCCCTATTGAGCCGGAACGCGGCGGCGGGCTTGCCCCGCCAGGCGTTTTGACCGACAATGACCCAGGGTCAGCACGTTCCGCCACAAGGAGACAGCCTTATGGTACTGGAAAGCAGCGCAAGGATAACGGAGCAGGGGATCGCCGATCTGCGCGCCCGCGTCGGCTCGTACTACACCGTCCAGCGGGGCGACACGCAGGCGACCGCGGACAACATCCGCCACTTCTGCGACGCCATCGGCGACCACAACCCCCTCCACATTGACCTGGACTACGCCCGCAAGTCCAGGCTGGGCAGGCTGCAGGCACCGCCCACGTTCCTCTATAGCATCATCCACCCGACAGGGATGCGGACCGGCGGCATGCCCGGCGTCCATGCCTTCCACTCAGGGAACGACTGGGAGTATCTCCGGCGCATCCAGGAGGGAGACATCCTGACGGGCAGCTACAGGCCCATCAGCATCGTCGAGAAGCGCAGCCAGATGGGCGGGCGCTCCGTCGTCGTGTACGCGGAGATCGTGTTCTTCAACCAGCGCGCCGACGTGGTGGCCCGCACCATCGGCTGGACGATCCGCGTGGAGCGGCAGGCATCCCAGGAGAGAGGCAAGTACAAGGCCATCACGAAGTACCGCCACACGGACGAGGAGATTGAGCGCATCCTCGCCGCATACGCGAAGGAACCGGCGTCCGTCCGGGGGGCCACGCCGCGCTACTGGGAGGATGTGCAAGTGGGCGAAGAGCTGCCTCCCGTCGTGAAGGGGCCTCTGAACATGGGCGACATGATCGCGTGGCGCGGCGTCTTCGGACACCCTGCCGCAGCCCACGGGCTGGCCCTTCGGGAGATGAAGCGCCATCCCGCCTTCACCTTCAGGGACCCGAAGACGGGCGCCATGCAGCGCATCGCGCAGGTCCATGAAGATGCGAAAGCCGCCGAAAGCGCGGGCGTCCCCGGCGCGTACGACATCGGCGCGCAGCGCAACTGCTGGCTGGGCACCGTCGCCACCAACTGGATGGGCGACGATGGCTTCATGACACGGCTCTACGCGGAGTACCGCCGCTTCAACATCTTCGGCGACGTCCAGTGGGGCAAAGGCAAGGTCACGGGCAAACGCGTCGCGAACGGCAGCCATCTGGCGGACCTGGACATCTGGTTTGAGAACCAGCGCGGCGAAGTCACAACGCCCGGTCACGCCACCGTATCCCTGCCATCCCGGGTCGGAAAGTAGGAGAGGGCCATGCCGCTACCATCACTTGTTACGAACGCTACGATCACGAAGCAGGGCGTGGACGCGCTGCGGCGGCGCTGCGGCGTGCCGCTGCGCCTGCACCCCCAAAACGAGCAGGTCACCAGGGACGCCATCTGGCGCTTCACACGGGGCGTCGGCGACGGCAACCCGCTGTGGACGGACGAGACCTACGCCACCCACACCCATCACGCCATCATCCCCGCGCCGCCAACGTTTCTGTACAGCGTCGTGTGCCCCAGCGGCGCCCTGGCGGGCGGACTCCCCGGCGTCCACTCCTTCCACGGCGGCAACGACTGGGAGTTCTATCGCGTCCCCCATCTCGGCGACCGCATCACGCCGTCCGCCACGCTGACCGACGTAGTGGAGAAGCAGAGCAGCTACGCAGGCCGCTCCGTTATCCAGTACGTGGACGTCATGTACAAGGACCAGGAGGGCGAGGCTGTGGCGAAGGCGCGCGGATGGAGCATCCGGACGGAGCGCGACGCAGCCCGGCAAAGAGGAAAATACGCGGGACTCTCCCCCGCGACGTACACGCCCGAAGATCTGCGGGCGATTGAAGAGGCGCTGGACCACGAGGAGATTCAGGGAAACAAGATACGCTACTGGGAGGACGTGAAGGAGGGCGACTCGCTGGGCGCCGTGGTCAAGGGACCGCTGGGACTGGAGGACGTGGAGACGTTTGTCGCTCACGTCCACGGGAGCATGGCGATGGGCAGGCACGCCGCCTATTTGCAGCGACATCCCGCATGGGTGTACCGTGACCCGGAGACGAACTACTACGAGCCGTGGTCCCAAGTGAATTTTCTTGAGTCCACCGCCCAGGCGGTCGGTATCCCGCGCCCCTATGCCCTGGGATCGCAGCGTGTCTGCTGGCTGGGCCATCTGCTGACCAACTGGATGGGCGACGATGGCTTTCTGGCGGAGCTATCCGTCACGATGACGCGCCCGAACCCGCACGGGGACACCCAGTGGTGCAAGGGGACCGTCACGCGCAAGCGGGTCGAGAACGGCCAGCACCTGGTGGACTGCGACGTCTGGTCCGAGAGCCAGCGCGGAGAGGTCACGACGAAAGGCACGGCCGTGGTACGCCTGCTGTCCACGTCCGTTCAGCTCTGGGGCGTGGCCGCCGGAAAGAGCTGAAAACCACGGCAACGTCCTGAGACACCATAGGCCAATACACTATTACAATACACTATTAAAGGAGTGCTCTATGGACCGCAAGGTGCGCTACGGGATCAGCCTCGTGGCCGACCGCCTCTCGGAGTACCCGGGGTGGGTCCGCCTCGCCGAGGAGTCAGGGTTCGACATGATCGGCCTGACCGACTCGCCCTCCGTCTATCCGGAGACCTACATCACGGGCGTACTCTGCGCGCAGAACACGTCCCGCATCCGCTTCGGCCCGCGCGTGACGAACCCGCTGACGCGCAACCCCATGGTCACGGCCTCGGCCATCGCCGGCCTGGACGAGCTGTCCGGAGGCCGCGCCATCCTGGGCATCGGCACGGGCGACAGCGCCGCCTTTCACACCGGGAACCGTCCGGCGTCCGTCAAGAAGCTCGGCGAGTATGCTCTGGCGGTGCGCAGCCTTCTGCGTGGCGAGGAGATCACGTATAACGGAAAACAACTCCGGCTCATGTGGACGAAGCGGAACGTGCCGATTTATCTTGCCGCCGCGGGGCCCAAAACGCTGCGGCTCGCCGCCCAGATCGCGGACGGCATCATCATCGGGACGGGCGTGTCGCCGGACATCGTCAAGGCCACGCTCGCGACGATCCATGACGCAGCCAAAGAGGCAGGCCGTGACCCGAACGCCCTTGACCTGTGGTGGCTCTGCGGATGCCGCGTCGGCCCAACCCGGCACGACGCAATAGAGGACGCGAAGTCCTTCCTGGCGGCGGCGTGCAACGCCACGTTCCAGGTCTCGCTGGACAACAAGCACCTTCCTCAGCGCCTGTACCCCGCTGTGCGACGGCTGTGCCACGAGTACGACTTCTGGGAGCACGTGAAGCCGGGGCGCGACGCCAAGAACGCGAGGCTCGTGGAGCAGGACGGCCTGAAAGAGTACCTGGCCGAGCGCTTCCTCGTCGGAGGGACGCCGGAGGACTGCGCGCGCAAGATCAAGGAGGCCGCGGCGGTAGGAGCCACCCAGTTCTGGTGGACGGCGAATATGCCGGACAAAGCGGCGTTCATCCGCTCCTTCAGCAGAGACGTCATGCCGCTGGTGGCCTCGTAAGCCGGCACCAGCGCCCGCGCGGCGACGTGGTGCGCGGAATCGTGTATGATGGCACGCGCGCCATCACCAACTTGACGCCGTAGCACAACCGAACTCAGAAAAAGGCTGTTCGAGGGGAGAGATGACCACGACGTTTGACTACACAAAAGACATCGCCCGCGCCGCCGCGGAGATTGGCCTTCGTCTGCCTGAGATCGTTGAGCCTCACGACAAGTCCGTGACCGTCAACGGCCTCCGACTGCACTACCTGGACTGGGGCAACGAGGGCAAGCCACCGATGCTCCTGCTCCACGGCGGCTCTCAGACCGCCCATAGCTGGGACTTCTTCGCGCTCGCCGTCCGCACAAGCTTTCACGTCGTAGCGCTGGACCAGCGCGGCCACGGCGACAGCCAGTGGGCGCCGGACGGCGACTACAGCCTGGATGCCCATCAGCGGGACATCCACTCCTTTGTCCAGACGATGGGTCTGGACAAATTTGTCATCGTTGGCCTCAGCATGGGCGGGCGGAACACTCTGGTGTACACAGGGAACCATCCGGAGAGGGTGCGCGCGGCGGTCATCGTGGACGTGGGGCCGGAGACGCGGCGCGAGGGCCGGCGGCAGATCCGCGAGTTCGTGACGTCAACCGACGAACTGGACTCCGTTGAGGCGTTCGCCCAGCGGGTCTTGGAGCGAAATCCCCGCAGGAAACTGCCGCAGCTTGTCGGAAGCCTCCAGTGGAACCTGAAGCAGCTTCCCAGCGGCAAGTGGACGTGGAAGTACGACAAACTCCTGCGGACGCCGGGTTTCCGGCCCGCACGCGGCACGGTGGAGGACCTGTGGGCATGCGCGAGAAACATCGCCTGCCCCACGCTCATCGTGCGCGGCGGCGACAGCCTCGTTCTCGACAGAGAGGGCGCGGAGCACCTGCAACAGGCGATACAGGGCAGCCAACTCGTGGAGGTCGCGAACGCCGGGCACACCGTGCCCGGAGACAACCCGCTGGGGTTTGAGACAGCGGTGAAGCCCTTCCTGGAGGGCCTGCCCTAGTCCTGAGTCACGCTGAATGTGAACTCGTCGAACCTCGAGCTATCAAAAACGTGTTGACTAAACACTAGTCCGCCGCGAAGGTGTACCGGGTCCCCACGCTGTTGGGGACAAAGGCGTCCGGCAGCGCGTCCGCCAGGGCGTGCGTGGCGCGCCAGCCGGTGCAGTGGCCGGGCACCACCACCTGCGGCCGCATCTCGACCAGGGCCTCCACCGTCCGCTGGATGCGCGGCTCGAAGATGCCGCCCTCCAGGTGCATGCCACCGATGACGCCGTGGACTGACTCCACTCCCGTCGCGGCGCGGGCGTACTTCAGGATGTTGATGATGCCCGCGTGCCCACAGCCGGTCAGCACCACAAGCCCCTTGTCGCGCACGTTCACCACAACGGCCTGGTCGTCGTGAATCCAGGGGTCCGGCTGCCACGCGCCCTGCACCTGGGCGTAGTGAATCGGGAACCCCGTCTCCACGTCCACAGTGCGCGGGACACCCCCAGTCACCAGCGCCAGTCCTTCGACGACGTACGACGGCTGACGGCCTTCAATGACATCTATGCCCTCGGCGGCCAGCGACCGCAGGTCAGGCGGCGGGAGCCGGACTTCCGAGCCGTCCGGCAAGACTACCTTCCGCATGAGGTAGGCGTCCGGGTGCAGCAGGACAGGCAGGCGGCGCGCGCCACGGCGCCGCGCCATCCCGGCGAGGCCGCCGCAGTGGTCGGCGTGGCCGTGGCTGAGGACAACAGCCTGAATGTCCTGAGCACGCACCTCCAGCACGTCCATGTTATGCGTCAGCGTATCCCTGCTCAGCCCCGTGTCGAAGAGGAACGTGGAAGACCTGTCCCCCTTCGTCACGCTGACCAGCATCGCCATCCCGTGTTCGGCCAGGAGGCCGGGCCGCTCCACGTCCAGCCGGTGCCGCCGCACGGCGGGAGGCGCGCTGCCCAGCAGCATGTTCACCGTGTTGTCAACAAGGATGGTGACGTCGAGCCTGTCCACGGGAGACAGAGTTATGGATGCACCCATACAAAAAAACCTCCGCCGTCCGCGCTCCTACGCCGTCGCCGACGCTGCGCGGACGGGCCGCCGGGACTGATAGACCAACCCCACGATCACCACGTGCGTCACCACGACGCCGACGAACGCCCATGCGTAGCTGCCGGACAGGTCATAGACCAGCGCGCCCAGGAACGGGCCGAAGGCATTGCCCGTGCTCTCGAAGAGCAGCGACACCCCGCGGATACTGCCTACATTCCGCCGCCCAAAGTAGGCGGGCCAGACGGTGTGCCCCACCGTGTGAACGCCCCCCTGCCCCAGGCCGAACACGATGACGGCCGCATACACGATGACGGGCGACGCTGCCAGGCCAATCAGACCGAGGCCCACCATGGAGGTGGCAAGGGCAATCGCGTAGGCCACATGGACGGGGAGCCGGTCCACCATACCACCCCATATGATCTGCGACAGGCCCTGGATCAAAGCGTAGAGGCTCAGCGCCCCAACCGCGAGCGCGGTGCCGAAACCGCGGTCCGTCAGGCTGGAGACCATGTTGAACACGACCGCCGACGTGGTGACGATGTGAAAAAAACCGACTATTGAGAGCAGCCAGAAGGCCCTCGTCCGCGTCGCCTCGCCCACGGTCCATTCCGGGTCCGCTGCGGAAACCGTCGGCGCTGACGCCGAGTGGTGAGCGCCGCCTGACGGGACGCTCGACGCGGCGTTTCCGCTGTCGCCATCGGGCAACAGGCCCATGTCCTCCGGCCTGCGCCGGACCAGCAGCCAGGCGGGGAGAAGCACTAGCACCCATGTCAGCACGCCCATGACAAACCAGGCGTTGCGCCAGCTTGACGTGGCAATAATCCAGCCAGCCAGCATCGCCAGCGCCGCGCCGCCCAGAGCCGGCCCCGCCATTGTGATGGCTATCGCCCTTCCACGCTTGCGAATGAACCACTGGGCCGCCGCCGATGCAATGAACGCATCACCCAGCGGCCCGAACGCCATGAGCCGTCCAATGATGTAGGCCACGTAGAACTGCCACAGGCCGTTCACCTGCGAGAGGCCGACAAGGGCCAGACCCATGACCGCGGCGCCGCCGACAAAAAGCACGCGCGCGCCGTAGCGGTCGAGGAGGGACCCGAAGCTGAAGCCGGTCAGAGCGGCGATGACCGTGCCCACGGTCACGGCGCCAGTGGTGAGCGAGCGGCTCCAGCCGAACTCCTCGGACATGGGCTTGAGAAATACGCTGAAAAGGAACCCCGTGAGGCTTGCCTTAACGAAACCAGCCAGAAATCCCACAAAAACGATGGCCCATCCGTGGTACACGCGACCGTGGATGACGTCATCCAGCAGCGCTACGACTTTCATGCCGCGCCAGCCGTCCGCCCGACGCGGCCCTAGCCCACCGACCGCAGGAAGTCCAGCACCGCGTTGGCGCAGACGTCAGGATGCGTGTGCTGCACGAACCCACCCGCGCCCGGCACCATGAAGA
>JAUSIH010000067.1 GCA_030648205.1 Dehalococcoidia bacterium
GCTTCATGGACATCGCGCCAGCCAGCGCGGTCGCGTGGGGGATGGCCTGCTCCGCCAGACGCGAGCCGTCCAGAGGCAGGATGACGACGTCCAGCCGAACCTGGTTCGCGGGAGTGGGCTTCTGCTTGGCGCGGACCACCAAGAGCGGGTTGGGCGTGACGTTCAGCACCTTGTCGGCCACGCTGCCCAGCACCCATCGCGCGATGCCCGACCGCCCATGCGTGGTCATGGCGATGAGCGTATCCTTCTCCTTGGCCGCTTCGCTGAGAATGTACTCGGCGGGGTTCCCCTCGTGGACTTCCGTGGACACGGAGAGGCCAACTTTTCGCAGGGATGCGCCAACCCGGTCAAGATAGGCCCCCGCCTGAGCGCGCATGCTGGCCAGAATCTCGTCCAAGTATCTGCCCTTGGCGGGGTCAACGAGGCCCGGAGCCACGGGGCCTAAGACCTGCAATAGCTCAACTTTCGACTTGAACGCCTTCGCCACCAGGCGAACGTAGGGCAGGACCTGCTCGGCCAATGGGGAGCCGTCCAGAGGGACCAGTACCTTTCCGTACATGACTTCCGACTCCTTTCCGCAGCGTGTCCGTCCTGAAGGACGCCATTCGCACGGAGGGCGGACCGCTCAACAACCGGGGGCCTTAAACACGCATGGGAAGAGCTAGGGGCTATCTGGCTTCTGAGACAACAGGACGACCATGAGACGTTGAGAGTCGAATTGCGTAGACAGGTGGAGCGTGGTTCACGCGTCACAGGCCCGTCTCCTCGCGAGGAGTTACGATTTCAGCATAGCGTATTGCGAACCAGGATTCAAGAGCCTGACACGTGAGGGGGAATGACGGAAGGATGATCGAGAAGCCGACGTGGCCCTTGCTGAAGCACCGGCGTCGGTAGTAGCATGCGGAGAGGGATGTCCCGTGAGCGCCGGACTGCCGAGGATGCGGCTCTACCCGTCCTTGCCGCCGAGCCGCCGGACTCCAGGGGCCAGGCGCGTGGCGAAGGCCTGGACCTGCGCGGGAACGTCCTCCGCGGGACAGCAGGGCGTCAGGATGATATGACGGGCGCCCGCGTCCACGTACTCCCGGAGCCGCGCAACGCACTCCTCCGGCGTGCCCGCCAGACAGCATCGCTCCACGATCGTGCTGAAGTCCTGACGGTACACGCGTCCCAGACGGGCCTCCACCGTCGCGCGGGCCTCCGCCCGGGAATCGGCGACGCAGGTGAAGATGAACAGGCCCTTGCTGATGGCTTCAGGGTCGCGTCCCGCCTCGCACGCGTACGTAGCGATCTTCGTCACACTCTCTCTGTATTGTTCCGGGCTGTATAAGTAGGGCAGCCAGCCGTCCGCGTAGCGCGCCGCCCGCCGCATGGCGCTCTCGCGCCGCCCGCCAACCCAGACCGGCGGGCCGCCGGACTGGACGGGCTTCGGCTCCATCGTCGCGCCGCGCAGGGGGAAGAAACGACCGGGGAAGTCAACGGACTTCTCGCCCCAGAGCTTCTTCATGACCTGAATGGCCTCGCTGGCGCGCGGGCCGCGCTCCCGCACGGGTATGCCGCACGCCTCGAACTCGCGGGGGTTCTCGCCGCCGACGCCCACGCCCACAATCAGCCTGCCGCCGGAGAGAATGTCCAGAGTGCCCAAGTCCTTGGCCAGCGGCACCGGGTGGCGCAACGGGAGCAGGATGATGGCGGATCCCAGCGTAATGCGCTGCGTCCTGGCCGCCATCATCGCCATGCTCACAACAGCGCTGGAGACGGGACTCCAATTGGTGAAATGCTCACCCGTCCAGCAGGAATCGAAGCCCAGGTCCTCCACCACCTGCGCCATGTCCAGCGGGCTCAGGCCGGATGGCAGGTTGCTCATCATCAGGCCGACCTTCACGGGCTGCCTGGACTCGTTCGCCTGCGTCATACTACGGTGCACCCCCCTGCCCCGCGTTGAAACGTGTCATTGCCTTGTCCAGCCCATCCTGAATGACCGACAGCAGGGCCTCGGATGCCCGCGCCACAGCCTCGGCGATCACCTTTTCCTCCGCAGCGCTGAAGTCCCCCAGCACATGGCCCACGGCGTCCCGTCCGCTGTTTTCCGGCCGTCCCACGCCCACGCGCAGGCGCGGGAACGCATCGCTGCCCAGCACGCCGATGATGGACTGGACGCCACGGTGTCCCGCGGAGCTGCCTCCCGAACGGATACGCAGCTTGCCAAGCGGCAGGTCCAGGTCATCATAAACGACCATGAGATCAGTAAAAGGGATGTGGTAGAAACGCGCCACTGGCCCGACAGCCCGGCCGCTTTCATTCATGAAGGCGCGCGGCTTGAGCAGGAGGACCCTTTCGCCCGCCACGTCTCCCTCGGCCATCTGGTAGTCGGGCTTCTTCCGGGTGAACGCGAGGCCGCGGTCCTGGGCGAAGCGGTCAACGCAGCGGAAGCCCACGTTGTGGCGGCTGCGCGCGTACCCTGTCCCGGGATTGCCGAGTCCCACGATGAGCTTCACCGACTCATCCCTCCCGCACCACGACGCGCGCCCGACGACGGCCCGGTAGCCAGATCCAGCGTCCATGAGTCAATCAGGATAACCTCGCACGCCAGGGTGGTCCCACCACGTTCCAGCCGGAAGCTGCGTGCCTGGCCGGGCGTCAACTGAGGGAACAGAAGCGACATAGGGTTACCGCCCCTTCCCCGTCCGCGCTTCCGCCTGACGCAACAACTCCAGGAACTCGGCCTCGTTCAGCACCTTGACGCCGAGCACCTTTGCCTTCTCCAACTTGGACCCCGCATCCCTGCCCACCACCACGTAGTCGGTCTTGCGCGACACACTGGAGCCCGCTGTGCCGCCCAGTCCCTTTATCGCGGCCTCCGCGCTGTCGCGGCTGAAGGCGTCCAGCGTGCCTGTCACGACAAACGTCTTGCCCGCCAGGGGTCGCGGCCCCGTCACCCCGGAAGCCTCCTCCCGCATGCGCACGCCTGCCTCCCGCAACTTCTTGACAACCCGCAGATTGCGCGGCTCGCGGAAATACGCCACCACGCTCTCCGCGATGGCGGGCCCAATGTCCGGCACTTTCATTATGTCATCCACCGAGGCCGCGGCCAGCGCCTCGATGCCGCCGAAGTGTTGCGCCAGCAACTCGGCGATGCGCTCGCCCACGTGGCGGATGCCCAGCGCGAAGATGAGCCGCGCCAGGGGGCGCGTCTTGCTGCCCTCTATCTGGGCCAGTACCTTGGTCGCCAGCTTGTCGCCCATGCGCTCCAGAGTCAGAAGCTGCTCCTGAGTCAGTGCGTACAGGTCCGCCGCGTCCTTGACCAGCCCCTTCTCCAGGAGCTGGGCACAGAGGACGTCGCCCGCTCCCTCTATCTCCATGACACCCGCGAAGTGCCGCAGGCTCTCGTAAAGCTGCGCGGGACAGGCGGTGTTGGGACAGCGGGTCATCGCCTCGCCTTCCGACTTCACGACCCGCGCGCCGCACTCCGGGCACGTCTCCGGCATCCGGAACTCGCGCTCCTGCCCCGTGCGGCGGTCCAGGACCGGCCCCACCACCTGGGGAATCACCTCTCCCGCGCGCTCCACAACGACCCAGTCGCCGACGCGAATGTCCTTGCGACGGATGTCGTCCTCGTTGTGCAGGGTCGCCTGCTTCACGGTCACGCCGCTCACCCGCACCGGCTCCAGGATGGCGTAGGGGTTCAGCGAGCCGGTCCGGCCCACGTTGACGCCGATGTCCTTGAGCAGCGTCACGGCCTGCTCCGCGGGGAACTTGTAGGCGGTGGCCCAGCGCGGCTCGCGCCCCACGGCGCCGAGCTGCCCCTGCACGCTGAAGGGATTCGCCTTGACCACAACGCCGTCCGTGTCATAGTCCAGCCCGGCCCTCTTTTCGCCCCACTCGCAGCAGTAGGCCTTCGCCTCGTCCAGGCTGCGGCACTGCCGACTGTTGGGGTTGAGCTTGAACCCCATCTGCTTGAGGCGCCGCATCGTCTCCCAGTGGTTGTCCGGCATGGGGCTGCCGCCTTCCGCCCAGCCGAGGGCGTACACGAAAATGTCCAGGCGGCGCTCGGCCGTGATGCGAGAGTCCAACTGGCGCACGGAGCCCGCGGCGGAGTTGCGCGGGTTGGCGAAGAGGGGCTGGCCCTGCCGGGCGCGCTCCTCGTTCAGCCGGCGGAAGCTGGTGCGCGGCATGTACACCTCGCCGCGCACCTCGAAGCGGCGCGGTGCCCCGTCCACGGGGACCGCGAGCGGGATGCTCTTGATGGTCCGCAGGTTGGGCGTCACGTCCTCGCCCTGCAGGCCGTCGCCACGGGTGGCGCCCTGCTTGAGCATGCCGTCCTCGTACACCAGGGCAATAGCCAGGCCATCAATCTTCAGCTCGCAGACGATGTCGAAGGCGCGGCCATCCAGGAGCTTGGACGCGCGCTGGTGCCAGGCGTCAAGGTCTTCATCGCTGAAGGCGTTCGCGAGGCTCAGCAGCGGCACGCGGTGCGTCACGACGCCGAACTCGGCGAGAGGAGGCGCACCCACGCGCTGGGTCGGCGAGTCCGAAGTGACCAGATCCGAGTAACGGGCCTCCAGCTCCTTCAGCTCGCGCATCAGCGCGTCGTACTCGGCGTCGCTGACGACCGGACTGTCCAGGACGTAGTAGCGGTAGTTGTAGTGGTTAATCTGCTCGCGGAGTTGCTTGACGCGCTCGACGGCGGCCGGGTCGGCAGGCATAGGCACTCCTAGACCACTCCGGCCCTCCGGAGGTCCACAAGGTCCATGCACGAGAAGCCCAGGCGTCCGCAATAGACCTCTTCGTTGTGCTCGCCCAGGCGCGGGGCGGGCCGCCGGATGCTGATGGGCGTTTCAGAGAGCTTGAATGGGGCGCTGGGGTACTTCCAGGTCCCGGCCTCCGGGTGGCGCACCTCCGCGAAGTACCGCCGGTGCGCAAGCTGAGGATCGCTCAGAAGGTCCTCGACCGTGCGGACGGGCGCGAACGGCGTGTGAGCGTCGCGGCACTCGTCGAATATCTCCTTCTTCGTGCGTTCCGCGAACCAGGGCGCCATGAGGGCCTCCACGTCGTCCGGGTACTCCTCGCCCATGGCGCGCCGGTTGCGGTACCGCGGCTGCTTGCTCCACTCCGGCTCACCCATCAGCTTGACGAAGCGTATCCACTGCTCCAGTTGGGGCGCGTTAAGGCATATCCAGCCGTCCTTGCACTTCAGGATGGTCTGGGGGAACAGGCCCAGGCCGCTGCGGAACCCTTTGCGGTCGCCCGTGATGCCCTGGAACACATAGGTGGGCACGTACATTCCGGCGAAATTGCAGGCCAGCACCTCCGCCTCCGCGATATCCACGCGCTGGCCCGTCCCCGTCCTGTCCCGCGCAAGGACGGCGGCCATCGTCGCGCCCGCGGCGTTCAGGCCGGCCTGGTGGTCGCCCTGCCAGAATGGCATGGCCAAAGGCTCGCGGTCCGGTGAGCCAACCCCATAGGCCACATTCCCCGCCGCCGAACATGTCAAGTCGCACGCCTTGCGGTCGCGGTAGGGGCCGCTCTGGCCCCAGGCAGTGATGGATGTGACGATGAGCCGCGGGTTCACCTGGCTCAGGGCTTTGTAGTCCAGGCCCAACTCCTCCATGACCTTGGGCGGGTTGGCCTCCACCAGGACGTCCGCGTCCTTGAGCAGCCGCTTGAGGATGTCGCGCCCCGTGGGTAGGCTGACGTCCAGCGTCACCCCCAGCTTGTTGTGGTTCAGGTACAGGAAAAAGCCGCTCTTCTCTGGATGGGGGATATCGCCGGGGAAAGGGCCGACGCGCCGCGCCAGGTCGCCGAGGTTCGGCTCGATTTTCACCACGTCAGCGCCCTGGTCGGCCAGCAGCTTGGTGGCGTAGGGCGCCGCAACGAACGACCCCAGCTCCACGACCTTGAGGCCCGCGAGCGTGCCTGCTTCCGTCATGTTGTGCGATTCTCCGTTGGCAGTTTGGGCCATGCCTCCGCGAAGGTAAAAACGGGGGAAGAGCGGGGCACCGATTGATTCTATAGCTGGCGCATGGCTATGTCAATGGCGGCGCGTTGCGCTGCCGGACGGCGCACGGCAAAAGCGAGGGACCCCATCAAGCATGGGACAAGCCATGCCCCAAGTGCGGCGTGCTATAATGTCACCATTGTGCGTAAGGGTTCTTCGCACTCCGACGCGAACCTTGCCGCAGCCCAGGCGCGCGCGTTGGCCCACGCCCGGGCCCGTTTCCCGTCGCTGGTGGCTGGCGGGCGAAGCTATCCCATCGACTTTGAAGTCCTTTCAGCCCGCCTGGACATCATTAACAAGCGCTACGAAATCCACGTGGCGTGGGCGCCCCAGGGCGCCCACGTTGCGGAGCGCGGCGTCCTTGTCTACCGGGCTGACCTCCAGGGCAACCTGCTGCCGGACACGCCGGAGATGCGCTCCCCGCCCCGCTGGCAGGCCGGCGGGGCCCCCAGCGTGGCCGTTCCCGTTCGCACCGTCATCCTGGTAGCAGCGCTGGTCGTCGTCGCCGCCCTGGTCGGCGCGCAGGCGATGGGGCTGTTCCAGAAGCCAGGGCTGCCTTCGCCTTCCGTCAGGCCACCGCCCCCAGCGCCACCGCCCGCGGCCCGCACTTCCCCCACAGCGACCCCCACTCAGCAGTTCATCGAAAAGCGGTTCCAGGCGCAAAGCGGCCAGGAGGCGCGCGTCAGCTTTTCCCCCGCCGAGTCCGGACTGACCGGCCTCCAGCAGGTCAGTCTTCTCACCCGCGCCGCCATTCTGGATGGCGCCCTTTTCTATGATTCCTTGCGCCCGCGCGTGGATACGGCGCCGCCGCTCCAGGACACCGTGTACGCGTATTTCCAAATAGAAGCGAAGGGCATCCCCGCCGACGCGGTGGAGAGGGCCACCATCACGTTCGCCGTGCGCCAGGACTGGCTCAACGACGGGGACATCCGAAAAGAAAGTGTGACCCTGTGGCAGAGCAGTAATGGACCGTGGCGGGCGTTGCCTACCCGCGTCGTGGGGGAAGACACGCAGACGGTCCTCTTCAGCGCCACAACGTCGGGGACGTTCTCCCTGTTCGCGATTGCGGGGCAGAGCGCTGAGGGGACACCCACGCCGCCCGCGGGAACCCCCACGTTCGCCACCCCCACGAGCACGCCGACGCCCAGGCCATCGCCCACGCCCCGGCCGTCGCCAACCCCCGCGCCGACGCCCACGCCGACAGTGACGCCCACACCGACGGTGACGCCGCCGCCCACGCGCACGCCCACGCCGACTCCCACTTTCACGCCGAGTCCCACGCCCACGCCAGCGACCTTCACGCTCAAGGTCACCGCCACCGGACGGGGCACGGTCTCGCCCGACAGCGGCCAGTTCCGGCAGGGCGAGCGGGTGGTCGTGCGTGCATCGGCGGAACCGAACAATCTCTTTCTGCGGTGGGAAGGCCCCCTCCCCGAAGCAAGCGCCACGCAAAACCCGCTGACCATCACCATCAGCGACAACACCAGCCTTGTCGCCGTCTTCAGGCCGCGGCCATATCCACTCACTGTGACCCAGAACGGCGCTGGGACCATCACACCGCCCCAGGGCCTGTTTGACTACGGGACGCAGGTCACGCTCAAGGCCATACCCGCGGACGGATGGAGCTTCTACAGGTGGGAAGGGGATGTGAAGGGATCAAGCGCCATGGTGACGATGACCATAGACGGCCCCAAGCTTGCGAGAGCCGTCTTCAGCCCGCCCGCGGTCGCCCTGACCATCGTCGTATCGGGAGAGGGCACAGTGACACCCAAGTCAGGCACCTTTCCCCGCGACACCGTGGCCGGCCTGCAGGCCACGCCCGCCGGCGGCTGGACATTCCAGCGATGGGACGGCGACCTCCAGAGCACGGACGCCAGTGTCAGCCTCGCCCTGGACTATCACAAGCGCATCACCGCCGTGTTCGTCCCTGAGCGCGTCATCCTTCAGACGCGCAGTATCGGGGAAGGCAAGGTGCTCCCCTCGGGCGGGACGTACAACTACAACCAGGATGTGGGCCTGACGGCGCAGCCCGCGCCGGGATGGCGCTTCGACCATTGGAGCGGCGGCGCGACCGGCTCCACGCTCACTACGAGCATCACCATTGTCGGCGACGTGACCGTCGTCGCTCAATTCGTTCAGCAGGTCAGCGACCCGGGCGAACAGATGCTGTTCTCCGCCCAGACGTCCAGCGGCTATCAGATTTTCAGGACGAAGACGAGCGGCGCGGACAAGACGCAGATCACGAACAACCAGTTCAACAACCGTTGGCCGGTCTGGTCGCCCGACAAGTCAAAGGTCTCCTACGCCTCGGGGCGCAACGGCAACTGGGACATCTACGTTGCCTTCGCCGACGGCTCGTCGGAGTGGCGCATCACGGATACGCCTGTGGAGGAGCGGCACTCCACCTGGGCGCCGGACAACCGGCGGATCGCCTTCGCCTCCCAGCAGGACGGCGACTGGGATATCTACACCCTGGATACGTACCTCATCACGGAAGCCACGAACCCCGTGGTGCTCCGCAACATCAAGAAGACCCGATTGACGGCAACAGCGTCCACGGACTGGGAGCCCGCCTGGTCTCCCCGAGGCAGTCAGATCGCCTTCTCCACAGACCGCGATGGCGGGAAATTTCATATCTGGGTGATGAGTTCGGACGGCGCCAGCCAGACGAGCCTGACCTCGGGGTTCAACTACGACGACATGCAGCCCTCCTGGTCACCTGACGGAACCAAGCTGACGTTTGCCAGTAACAGGGACGGCACATGGCAGATTTATACGATGAACGGGGATGGGACGAACCAGCGCCGCGTGAGCAACACCAGATTCAACGACAGACACCCTTCATGGTCCGACGACGGTACGCGCATCGTTTTTCAGACGGACAGGGAGGGCACTGACATGGTCTACGTCATGAACGTCGACGGCACCAGCACGGCGCGCGTCCCGCCGTCCGGCATGTTCAACCTGGAGCCATCCTGGAGCGGCCGCTAGCTCCCGTGCGCGGGAGTCCGGCAGGCGCCTCCTAGACCGCAGCCGGCGGACGGCCCCGCAGGTATATGCTCAGCAACCGCAGGGCGGCCTCCGCCGAACTCTCCTGGTTCTCGCTGCGCGTCCCCGTCCAGCGGTGCTCCTCGCACGCCTCCAGGCCGTCGCCGGAGGAGAGGGCTACGTAGGTCAGGCCCACCGGCTTGGCGGGCGTCCCGCCGTCCGGTCCGGCGATGCCCGTGCACGCCAGGCCTATGTCGGCGCCCAGCAACAGACGGACTCCCCGCGCCATCGCCAGGGCCGCGGTGCGGCTGACGGCCCCCTCCTGAAGCAGGACGGATTCCGGCACATGGAGAAGCTGCGCCTTCACGCCGTTGTGATACGCGACCACTCCGCCGCGAAAGTACCTGGAACTGCCCGGCGCGAGCGTAAGGCGCCGCGCGACAAGCCCGCCGGTGCACGACTCGGCTACGGCCAGAGTCAGTCGCACCCCGGAAAGCGCCTGTCCCACCGCTTGTTCCAGCCTCATGCCGCGCTCCGCGCAGGTATGGTTCCCCTGCTATACTGAAAATCAGAATCGGAGGACATGGTAGCACAATGCCACAGCGCACTCCCGTCGTAACCTGCTTTCTCCTTCGGCGGCGTCCCGGCCGCGAAGGAGCACCCCAGGACGAGGTACTGCTCCTGCGTCGCAGCGACCGCGTGGGCACCTATCGCAGGCGGTGGGCCGGCGTCAGCGGATACGTTGAAGCTCCGCCTGAAGAACAGGCCTACCGTGAGATACAAGAGGAGACCGGACTGGAGCGCGACGACGTGGAGCTGCTGCGCCGCGGCGAGCATCTGGATATCCCGGACAAGGCTCTGGACAAAGTCTGGTCGGTGCACCCGTTCTTATTCCTCGTGCGTGACCCCTCCAAGATGCGGACGGGATGGGAACACGTGGAAGCGCGGTGGGTGCGACCCGCCCAGATTGCCGCGTACGATACAGTGCCCGGCCTGGCGGACGCCCTGGCGCGGGTCTATCCCCTTCCAGCGGGGCGGACATGACCGGCGTCGCGTTGGCGCTGGGGCGGCTGCGCTTGGACCGCTCCCACGACGCAGGCTGGCTCGGCTTCGTGGCGCTGGCTGCGGCGACGCACGCGCGAAGGGAGCGCGCCTTCCGAGCGCCCTGAGCACTAGCATACTTGTCCTCCACAAGGGAATTGGACATGCACGCAATGGCGATTATCGGCATTCTGCCCGTGGACGGCGTGGCGAGCATCGTCCACGCGGAGCGCTGCGACTGGTGGGGCGAAGGTGTCCAGGCCCGGACGGTCGTGTTCGAGTCGGCGGAGGCGCGCAACGACGCCCTGGCTCGCGCTGAGGTGGACATCGCGTTCATGGACGGCCTCACGGTGGCGCTGCTGCGGGACCACGGCCTGAACGCGAAGATACTGACGGCGTTACACCGCGGCACGAAGAACGTTCTCGCCGCGCCGGGCCTGCCCATCCAGTCGCTGGCGGACCTGCGGGAAATCGCGGTGTCGCTGGGCACCACCATCGAGTACTACGCGGACAAGCTGCTGGAGCGCGCGGGCGTGGACCCCGCGCAGGTCGTCAAACGGGACGTCCCGTCCATCGCGGAGCGCCTGGAGCGCCTGCTCCGCGGCGAGCTGCCCGCCGCCTGCCTGCCCATGCCCTTCGCGCAGATGGCCCAGGACCACGGCGCCCGCCTCCTGGCCACCAACCACGGGCTGCAACCCCCCATGCTGGAATCCGTCGTGGCCGCACGCGGCGACTGGCTGGCAGGCCAGCGGGAGGATGCGCGGCGCTTCCTGCGCGCTCTTACGCGGTCCATCGAGGCGCTGAACGCCGACCCGGCGCTCCACAAGCGGCTGGCGATAGAGACAGCGCGGGTGCCTCGCGAGATGGGGCATGGCTACGCGGTGGAACGTCATCCCGCCCTACCGGGCTATCCGCCGGAGTACCATCGGGAGTTCGGCGAGTGGCTCTTGGCGAAGCGGGCCATCACCCGCATGATGCCCTACGAGGATCTGGTGGACGTGGTGCTCTCGCGTGAGGCGGCGCGGGGAATGCCTGCCAGTCCGCGGAAGTCGTGAACCGCTGCACTCCGATACGCCGGCCCTATTGGCCAACGCCCGCGGAAGCGAGCAGCTTCGCGAAGCCATAGGCCGTGCCCGCGGCCAGCGCGCCGATGCCCAGCGTCTCCAGTCCGGACGGCAGCCACGGCCTTCCGCTCATCCTGCCCTTCACCACGCCCGCCGCGAAGAGGGCCACCAATGTGAGAATGCTGGAATAAAGCAGCCCCTGCAGGACGTTTTGCGCCATCAGATAGGGCAGCAGGGGCACCAGCGCCCCCGCCATGTAGAAGCCGCCCACTATGGCGGCGGACCGCGCGGGTGGACGCAGGTCCTCCTCCCGCATCCCCAGCTCCTCGCGCATCATGAACTTCACCCAGCGGTCCTTGTCGTCTGTGATTACATGGACGGCCCTGTCCAGGTCCTCTCCCGCAAAGCCCTTCTGCTCGAAGATGTGACTGACCTCCCGGCGCTCCTGCTCCGGAATCTCGTCGACCTCCCTGTACTCTTGCGCAAGCTCGCGGGCGTACAGTTCGTTATAGGACTTGGTGGAGAGGTAACCGCCCAGGCCCATGGCGATCCCTCCCGCCACCATTTCGGCGCTGCCCGCCAGGACCACGACACCCGTGCTCGCGACCACTCCGCTCAGGCCGGCGGCCAGAGCAAAAGGAGTCGTCAGGCCGTCCGCGCTCCCCAGAATCGCTTCGCCGATGCTGCGGCCACCCTTGATGTGCAATTCCTCGTGGCGGTGCGGGAAACGGAACATGCTGCACCTCTCAAAGGGAGTATTGACGGCTATGCCGTACAGGACCTGTCGAGACCATCATACCAGCCCCGCTGAGCGCGCGAGCAAAAAGCGCGACACTGGTCTATGATAAGGTCATGGCCCCAGCCCACGACCTGCGAGGTGACACGTGCCCCAAGCCCGCAGCGCTCCTCAGCCAGGTCTAGACGCCTTCTTCCGCCCCCGGACCATCGCCGTCATCGGCGCGTCCCGCAATCCGTGGAAGCTCGGCTACGCCATCCTGGACAACCTGCAGCGCTCCCGGTTTCCCGGCGCCATCTATCCCGTCAATCCCCTCGCCCGCGAGGTCCTCGGACTGAAGGCCTACGCCTCCGTCCTGGACGCACCCCGCCGCATAGACCTGGCGGTGCTCGTGGTGTCGGCGCCGCAGGTGGCGCCCATGCTGGAGGAGTGCGGACAGAAGGGAGCGAAGGGGGCGCTCATCATCACGGCGGGCTTCCGCGAAACGGGCGCCGACGGCCTCCGCGGCGAGCAGGAGCTGGTGGACATCGCACGGCGCTATCGGATGCGGCTCGTCGGACCCAACTCTCTGGGCGTCCTCGACACCTTCCACAACCTGAACGCATCCTTCGGCGAGGGCCTGCCGCGTGCGTATGAAATCGCGGTGCTCAGCCACTCCGGGGCGATGGCGTCCGCCCTGCTGGACTGGGCCGCCCTGGCGGACGTCGGTTTCTCTAAGTTCGTCTCCCTGGGCAACTCCGCCGACGTCAACGAGACGGACATGCTGGAACACTGGGCGAGGGACCGCGAAGCGAGGGTGATCGTAGGCTATCTGGAAGGCATCCACGACGGACGGCGCTTCCTGGACGCCGCGCGGAAGGTGACGTCCCGCAAGCCCCTGATTCTCATGAAGGTAGGCGGCACGGATGCGGGCGCCCGCGCCATGGCCTCCCATACCGGCGCACTCGCCACATCCGAGGCCGTGGTGGACGCCGCGTTCCGGCAGACGGGCATTGTGCGGGCGCACACCATGCAGGAGCTTTTTGACTTCATCCCCTGCTTCTCGTACTGTCCGCTTCCCGCGGGGCCGCGCGTCGCCGTGGTGACCAACGCCGGAGGCCCCGGCGTAATGGCCGCCGACGCCCTGGAGCGCCAGGGGTTGAAGCTTGCCGAGATGGGCGCCGGCACGCGACGGAAGCTACAGGAAAGCTTGCCGAACGCCGCCGCGCTGCGGAACCCCATTGACCTGCGCGGCGACGCCCCCGCCGACAGCTACCTGGCGGCGCTGGAAGCGGTGCTGCCGGAGCCGGGCGTGGACGCTGTCCTGGCGCTGTTCACGCCCCAGGCCGTGAGCGAGCCTGAGCGCACCGCGCGCGTCCTCATCAGCATCTGCAAGGCAGCGAAGAAGCCCATCCTGGCGGTGTACATGGGCGGAGTGGCCATTGGCAGGGCCGTGGATATGCTGGAAAAGGCGCGGGTCCCGGTCTACTCGTATCCCGAGCGCGCCGTACATGCGCTTCACGCTCTTGTGGCCTACGCCCGCTACCGGGCGGGTCCCTAGCCTCGGCGCTTGCGCTTGCACGGAGGGCCGCTCTCAGCCGCAATGCCACGCAGGATGACGCCATGCCGATCCTGAGCGCCGCCTGACCTTGGGTGCTAACGTTTTGGCGACAACATCGTTAAAATAGGGGTTAGCATGATTGAGCATTTCTCAGGGAGGTCTCAATGAGAACAACGTTAGCTTCCGCATTCCTTGCGGCGACCCTTCTGTTGGCGGCGTGTGCTCCCGGCGCCATTACGACACCAGCCGTCGTAGCGACCACCAACACATCTCCTTCGGCGCCAGCCGCCAGCGCCGCCCCAGCTTCGGCCCCGGGCGTGGCGGCCGCTTTCCAGGAAACACTGGAGCGCATCTACAGCCAGGTCAATATCTCCGTTGTTAACATCAGAGTAGTCCAGAACCAGACCACGACAGCCCAGGGCTTCCCCGACACGCCGGGCTTCCCCTTCCAGGGGCCGCCTGATACCCAGGGACCCCAGCGGGGGGCAGGCTCCGGGTTCGTATGGGACAAGCAAGGACACATCGTCACCAATAACCACGTCGTGGCGGGCGCGGACCGCATCACGGTCACGTTACACGACGGTACTACCCTGTCCGCAAAGATGGTGGGGACGGACCCAGACAGCGACCTCGCCGTCGTCAAGGTGGATATTGCGGCTGATCGCCTTCAGCCGGTCACCATGGGCGACTCCACGCGGGCGAAGGTCGGCCAGCTCTCTATCGCTATTGGAAACCCCTTTGGCCTGCAGAACACCATGACCACAGGCATCGTCAGCGCCATAGGTAGACTCCTGCCCGTGGACTCGTCCAACACGACCGGCCCCTCTTACACCATCCCGGACGTCATCCAGACGGACGCCGCCATCAACCCCGGCAACTCCGGAGGCGTGCTGGTTGACGACCAGGGGAAGGTGCTCGGCGTGACGTCCGCCATTATCTCCCCCGTGCGGGCGTCGGCCGGCATCGGTTTCGCCATCCCCTCCGCAATCGTGCAAAAGGTGGTGCCGTCGCTCATCACGACGGGCCACTACGTGCATCCCTATCTCGGCATCAGCGGCATCACCTTGAACCCCGACTTTGCCAAGGCCATGAACCTGAGCGAGGACCAGCGCGGCGCGCTGGTCGCGGAGGTGGCGACGGGCGGCCCGGCGGAGAAGGCCGGCCTGCACGGGAGCGCCCAGCAGGTGACCATTGACGGCCAGCAGATGCGCGTCGGCGGCGACGTGATTGTGGCGGTAGGCGGCAAGCCCGTGAAGACGTTCGACGACGTGGTCACCTACTTGAGCCGGTCCGCCTCCGTGGGACAAGCGTTTTCCATGGACGTGTTGCGGGATGGCAAGAGCCAGACGGTCGCAATCATTCCGGCGGCGCGTCCCGTGTCCGGCCCGCAGACAGCACAGGCCCCGGACCAGCGTCGGCAGGCCCCTAACCCGCAGGCCCCCAGCCAGCCCACAGGGGGAGCGACGCTGGGCATCCAGGGTGTCACCGTCACGCCGGCCATCGCCGCGGCCATGAGCCTCCCCGCCAACGCGCAGGGCGTGCTCGTGGAACGGGTCGTCCCCGGTAGTCCGGCAGCCCAGGCCGGTCTGCGCGGCAGCGACAAGCAACTTGATAACGGAGCAACGGGCGTCCTCGTCGGCGGCGACATCATCGTCGCGCTGGACGGGCAGCCCACGACCTCCATCGAGGACCTTCGGAGCCTGCTCCAGAGAGCGCAGCGGCGGGCGACCCTCACGCTGCTGCGGAACGGCGCAACAGTCCAGGTGACCGTCAATCTGATGGGGCGCACTGCCCCCGGCCCGTAAACACAAGCGCCAGGAGTTACTCGGGCATACCACCTGAAGCGCCCGAGTAACTCCTGGCATACCCGAGGAGGGGAGGCTCCGACGAGAGACTTGGCCTAACGCGCGCTACTCGTCCGCGAGCAGCGTAACCTCCAGCAGCACGCTATCGCCGCCGAGCGAGCGCGGGCCATATCCGCGTCACTGCCCCTGGCGCCGTCGTACTTGCGATTGAGCAGCGGAGCTATCCACCGTACCAACTCCTGCTCCGTGCGGACACACGCCATCCCACGCAACGAAGCCGCGCTCCCTCGGTGGAACCTGAGTTGTACCCACGCGTCGCCTTGCAGCTTGCGCACCTTGAGGGAGTCACGCCCTGTGGCTACGTACACCTTACCCAAGTCATAGAGGAACCACACGGGCACGGTCGCGGGCTTGCCGTCCGCGCCGTATGTGGTAATGAAGACCTCGGTTTCCCGACGCAGGGCCTGCTCTTGTTCCCCATCCATCCGCGCTCTCCCTAGCTGCCATCGCCGTGATCGCTCTGGACGCTGACACGACCAGACAGGATAGCATACCAGCGACGGCACGCCGGTTGCGCCACATCGCGTTCTCTCACACCTTGTGGTACCGGCGTCTCCGATAATAGACGCTTGCGCATCAATGATGTTGACAACCTGCCCTTCGCAACGATACAGTAACCGCTGAGTTTCCACCCAAGGACCGGCTGTGTACTCCCCTGAAGGCCGCGCACGGGCTCGCACGGCGGGGCGCGTGACAGTTCTTAGCAGAGCCGTCTCGGCGCTACATTATCGAATGGGATAACACATGGACGACCGACAGGCGTTCTCCGGTGTAAAAGTGGTCGAACTTGGCAGCGGCATCTCTGCCCCTTACGCGACGAAGATCCTGGCTGACCTTGGCGCCGAAGTCATCAAGGTCGAGGCGCCACCCCACGGGGACATCGCCCGGCGCCACGGCCCCTTTCCAGGCAACGCACCCCACCCCGAGCACAGCGGCCTGTTCCTCTGGCTCAACGCAAACAAGCTGGGGATAACTCTCAACACGGGCGCACCGATCGGTCGCGCGGTCCTGGACCGGCTCGTGCGGCAGGCCGATGTCCTCGTGTACGACGACTCGCTGCCCGGGGCAGGCGACCTCAACGCCGCCGCGCTGAACGCTCTCCAGCCACAACTGATCGCGGTCTCGGTCACCCCCTTTGGCCGATCAGTCAGCTACGCGGGATGGAAGGCTTCCCACGCCGTCTGCTGCGCGCTGGGCGGGGTCAGCGAGGCGATCGGCAGCGCGGACCGGGAGCCGCTGCCAGCCCCCTACTCGCAAGGCGACCTTCAGGCTGGCCTCAGCGCCGCCTGCGCCATCGTCGCCGCTCTCCTCGAGCGCCAGGAGTCCGAACAAGGCCAGGAGGTCGAGGTCAGCGAGGTGGACGTGCTGGCGACCCTGCTCTCGGGGTACCAGTATGTCTTTCAGGCGTTCGGGACTCTGCAAACGGCTCGCGGCGAGGGAATCTACCAGGGCCGTTACCCGCCGCGATTCTTTCCCACCAAGGACGGCTACATGAGCCTCAGCGCGCCGCAGCGGGCCCAGTGGGAGAGGTTCATCGAAGTCATGGGCAGCCCAGAATGGGCCAGAGACCCGCGCTACCAGGACCGGCGGGCGCTGGCTGAAAAGTATGCGGAAGAGGTGAACGCCCTCATGGCCCCGTGGTTCATGGCGCACGCGCGGGAAGATATCTTCCGTGCCTGCCAGGACAGGCGGGTGCCGTTCGCTCCGGTCTACACGGTGCCTGAAGTGCTGCGACATCCTCATCTGGAGCACCGGGGCTTCTTCCGGGACGTGGAGCAACCCGACGTAGGGCCGGTGCGCTATCCCGGCCTGCCCTTCAAAATGTCGGAGACGCCGTGGACACTCCGCCGACCAGCGCCTCGTCTGGGCCAGCACAACGAGGAGGTCCTGTGCGGACGGCTGAGCCTGTCACGGCAGGACCTCGTTGACCTTGCGCGGGCAGGCATCATCTAATAAGAGGCGGGTACGTATGCTGCCACTAGAGCGCTACCGCGTCATTGACCTGGGCACGGCTTTCGCCGGGTCCATGCCAGGCCAATACCTTGCGGACCTGGGCGCCCAGGTGGTCAAGGTGGAGGCCCGCACTCGCCCGGATGGGCTTCGGTTCGGCCCCGGCCCCGTGCTTAAGAGCAGGGCCAAGTCGCGCGAGGACCTGCTGGAGCTGAACCCGAATTTTCATGCCATAAACCGCGGCAAACAGGGGATCACCGTGGACATCACCAGCCGCGAGGGCATCCGCCTGGCCAGGGAGCTTGTGCGCGTCAGCGACGTTTGGATTGACAACTTCACCCCCGATGTCCTGCCCAAGTACGGGCTGGACTACAGGGCCCTGCGGCAGGTCAACCCCACGCTTGTCATGGCGTCTCTAAGCGTGGCGGGGCAGGAAGGCCCTCTGAGGGATACGCGGGCCTATGCCAATACTATTACCGCCCTTTCAGGCCTCAGCACTTTGCTTGGCTATGAGGACACAACCTATCCAGAGGACTTGCATATAGCCTACGGAGACACCAACGCCGCCATCTTCTGTGCCTTTGCCGTACTCACGGCGTTGTTCCACCGACGTAAGACCGGGAGAGGCCAGTTCATTGACCTCTCTGCCTGGGAGAGCACCGCCTGTCTTCTGGGCGAGCCCATGCTGGAGCACCAGTTCCTGGGCATTATCCCCGGTCACCAGGGTAGCCGCCATCCCTACGCGGCGCCCCACGGGAACTATCCGTGCAGAGGAGACGACGCCTGGGTCTGCATCACCGTCACGACCGAGGAGGAGTGGCAGGGCCTGTGTCGGGCCATGGGGAGGTCGGACTGGGCGCAGGATCCGCGCTTCGTCGACGGATATGCCCGGACGAAGAACCGTGCCGCCCTGGACAGCCCCGTGGCAGAGTGGACCCGCCAGCGGACGCCCCAAGATGCGTCGGCCCTTCTCCAGAGGGAAGGCGTGCCAGCCGCTCCTGTCCTCACGGTACGCGACCGAGCCACCGATCCCGCCCTGCGCCAACGGTACATCAACGACGTGGCGCATCCCATGTTCGGCATGGCGCCTGTATACGCCATGCCCTGGCGTCTCAAGCGAACGCCGCCGCAAACGCGCGGCCCCGCGCCACTCCTGGGCCAGCATAACGCCGACGTGTTCGGCAAGCTCCTGGGGTTGCCGTCGGGGGATATGCAGACCCTCATCAAGCAGGGCGTGCTCTGAATAGCGCCATTAGCTCCACGCTGGTGTGGACGGGCCTCAAGGCTGAGAAAACACGCGTTCAGAAAGACACATGGGGTACAGGAGTCTTGCGGTCACCATCCAGGACGGCATCGCGCTGGTGAAGTTCCAAAGGCATGATGACGGGGGGGCTTCCGAAGGAGTTGCAACGTCTTCAAGGAGAAGCGTCCTAGTACTCAGTCACTCTAATTTTGAATAGTTCAAAACTTCGTGTACGATGGGAGCATTCTGAACAAGGAGGAGATCCCTGTATGTCAGTGCTCAAGTACGTGGTCAGGCTGACGGATGAGGAACGAGAGCAAGCCAACGC
>JAUSIH010000068.1 GCA_030648205.1 Dehalococcoidia bacterium
AAGTAGCCTCTGCATGAGCTATTCGGACACTCTCGTCCAGTATAGCCGTCCGAGTCTTTCGGCAGGGAAATACTGATAGTATTCGGTTCTCCCCAGTTGTGCATGACCCACCTCTAATACTTAAGGTATCTATCTACCCCACTCCGGCAGAACGTCCAGAAACAGCGGCAGCGCACCTTGCGTCCACTCCAGGTTCTCCTGCGCGAACGGAAGACAGCCCTCAATCATCAACTGCCGTTCGGCTTCCGCCATCTCGTCTTGCATCGTCGCACCACGCTCATCCGTTCTGAGGCTATTCTAACCCACGGGACGGCCTAATCTCAAGTGGGCAATACCAAAGTCCTGCTTCGGAAATACGTTCCCTGTCATACCGGCGGAAGCCGGTATCCAGAGAAGCACCGGTGAACGCTGGATTCCGGCCCCGTATCGGGTACGGGGCAAGCTTTTCGCCGGAAAGACGGTAAGTGGACAGGGGCGTTTCCTCGAACAGCTTCCCATGCATGAATGAGTATGTGTACTTCACGGACAGGACACTAGCTTTCACCGCGCGTCCCGCCCGCGCAGCTCGCGCAGCGCGTCGCTCGCCACCCAGCGCGCGGCCTGCGTTACTTCAATCCTAGGCTCTTCTTCAGCGCAAAGTCCACCTGCGTCATGCGTCCCGTGGGCAGCGAGCCGCAGCGTTCCATCAGCCGTTCCTTGTCTATGGTGAGAATAGAGGACAGATTGATGACGCTGTCCTTGGGCAGCCCGCTTTCCTTGGCGGTGACAGGCACCGCGAATGGATAGGGCTTCATCGGCGCGGTGGTCAGGGCGGCTACGATTGTCGAAGGCGAATAGTCGTTGCCGACGTCGTTTTGAACGATGAGCGCGGGGCGTATTCCCGTCTGCTCGCTCCCACGCCCGGGGTCCCAGTCAACCCAGTAGATTTCACCTCGCTTTACCATGAGCTACTTCCACTCCGGCAACACTTCACGCGCCAGCGGCAGCGCGCGCTTCGCAAACTCCTTGTTTTCCTTTGCGAACGCGCGGTAGCCCTCGATCATCTGCTCTCGTTCAAGCTCCGCCAACTCCTTGTCCAGCAGGTTGGCGATAACCTGGCTGCGCGACACCCGTTTCTTTTTAGCGATTTCATTGACTCTCTCAAGGAGAGCATAAGGCAGAGAGATCGTTACTTTCGTCGCCGTGGTCATACCATTTCCCCTTACTGAAACTTATTACCAGTTTATCCTATCCGCGTGTTCTGTTCAAGCAGCGTCCGAGTATCAACGTCTATTCGTCCCGCCCGCGCAGCGCGCGCAGCGCGTCGCTCGCCACCCAGCGCGCGGCCCGCACCCCTCCAAACGTAGGGGCGTATTGCAATACGCCCCTACGGGACCAATCCCCAATCCCTAACCCCTGATCCCTGGCCCCTCCCCCGCCACCCGCCCCTTGCCCCACCCAAGACCACGCGCTACTCTGTCAACAGAACGGATGTCTTGCATAGCCCAATCGGTCTCTAGGGGCAGACCAATGTGCTTGCCCTGTCACGTACCCCCATCATTGTAGGGGCGGACCGACGTGTCCGCCCGCCGGGGCCACCTTGTAGAGGCTGCCCCCTGTCTCCGCCCTGACGCCCGCGAAAAAGGAGTGTGCCCCATGCCCCATCGCAATCCGCGGCCCAGAGGCGCCCCCAGAGGCAACCTCAACGCCTTCAAACACGGCGGGCACTCCCCCAGGTACGTGACCCTGATGCGCGTCCTCCTCCGCATCCCCCTCGTCCGCGAAGTCATCCCCGCTCATCCTGAGCCTGTCGAAGGACGACGCATCCGCGAAGCCCAGCGCGCATACATCAGAAGGTTCATCGGCCCCGGACCGGACATAACAAGAACAAATACCCATAACTCGACCCGTCAGATAGAAGCGCCAGATACAAAAGCCCCCTCGCAAAAAATAGAACAATTCAAATCCCCATCCGCCGCCTCCTTAGCTCGCGCAGCGCGTCGCTCGCCACCCAGCGCGCGGTCCGCGAGTCGAGCCGCCGCACCCGCTCCGCGACGGCGATGGCCCGCGCCCGCAGCGCCGCGTTCCGCTTCCCTATCTGCCGCAGCGCCCAGTTCACCGCCTTCTTCACGTAGTTCCGCTCGTCCGTCGCGCCCGCCACAATCAGCGCGAAGAATGGCTCGAACGTCGCGTCCGGCGCGAGCTCGTCGTGCACCGACAGTGCCGCCATCAGCGCGAACCCTGCGCGCCGCACGAACTCCTCGTCGCGTTGCGCCCACGCCATCGCCTTCCCGTAGGCGAAAGGCGTCCTGTCGAACAGGTTGCTGCACACCTGGTCGCACACGTCCCACGAATCGAATTCGAGCGCCCAGCGCTCCATCTGCGCCGGGGTGACGCGCGCGGGGTCGTCCACGAAGGCGGCGAGGATGCGCGCCTCGTGGACGCCGGAGCGCCAGAGGCGGAGCGCGAGGGTGTGGTCGCGGCCCGCCTCGCGGGCGAGCTTGCGGAGCGATGGGATGGAGACGCCGAGGGTGTTCGCGGGGTTGATGCCGAAGCGCGCCATGCCCGCGACGTTGTCGGCGTTGGCGAAGGAGCGCAGGCGGGCGATGACGTCGGCGTACTGCATGGCGTCTCGCGTGCGGACCATTACAGGGACGGGGCCTGTTTCGCCCGGTACGCCATGTTCATGTAGCGGTCGCCGCGCTCCAGCTCGTCGAGCATCTGGGCGAGCCGCTTCTGGCGCGTCGCCTCCCGCTTGGCACGGACGATCCAGCCGACGTAGTCGTTACGCTGGTAGGGTGGCCGCTGCTCGTACGCATCAGTCAGGCCGCGCTCGGCGAGCGCCCGGCGAACGAAGTCGGGCATCTCGTGGCGGGGGCGCCGGTGCTGCTGCATCGTGTCCTCCGCGACTGCGCGAGCGTCTGCCGCGCGGAGTGTGGTGTGGCTGCCCGGCCAGGGTTCGAACCAGGGTCAACGGGTCTAAAGCCCGCTAGCGTTTCCGCTGGTCCTACCGTATCCGCTCGAACTCCTCGGCGGTGATACCCGCGTCGTCCAATATCTTGCGGAAGAGGCCTCTACCCAAGTCCCGGCCCTGGTGTATTGGTACAACGGTTGTGCGGCCGTCGGGATGCCGGAAGAAGCCATGACTGCCCGTCTGCCGAACCTTGGAAAACCCGAGTCGCTCCAAGACGCGGATAACCTCTCCCGGATTCGCGGTGTGCAGCCTAGGCAACTACGCGGACCTTCTCTATCCCCACCTCAACGGGTATCGGCTCTCCAAGGTCTCGGAGCGCGTCAATGTACAATCGGATCGCGTCCCGCACATTCTCCAGGGCTTTCTTGTACGTCTCGCCCTGGGTATGGCATCCGGGGAGGGCGGGCACGGAAACGACGAACACCCCATCCTCGTCCCGCTCCACCACGACCGTGAACTTGTAGTCCGCCACGTCAGTCACCTCCCGTGTGTTTTGGAATGGCTGCCCGGCCAGGGTTCGAACCTGGGTCAAGGGATTCAAAGTCCCCTGTGCTACCGCTACACTACCGGGCAACGCCGCCGGAGGGATGACAAAGCCCGGCGCTACATCACAGGGCTGCGTGCAGTGCCGGGCCCCTTCTCACGCCGTTCTCGATTGGTGCCGAAGGTCGGGATCGAACCGACATGGGAATTACCCCAAGGGTTTTTGAGACCCTCGCGTCTGCCAATTCCGCCACTTCGGCATGAAGGAAATGGAGCGGAAGACGGGACTCGAACCCGCGACCTCCTCCTTGGCAAGGAGGCGTTCTACCACTGAACTACTTCCGCTTATTACGCGCCACTCACTCCGCACCCCCGCCAAGGGCGCTAGAGTGCCGAGGGCCAGAATCGAACTGGCGACACCGCGATTTTCAGTCGCGTGCTCTACCAACTGAGCTACCTCGGCGCCAGTTTCTCATCTTATCCAACCGCCGAGAAGCTGTCAAGGTACGGACGAATCCTCGCGGCCTTGCGCACCGCGTGACTTCGCTCGTCCCAGCGTGGGCGCTTTCAGGTAGAGTTGCCGCCCCGCGGCGGACTATGCTATACTTCTAAATCGGCTTGCCCAACGTATCCGACGTATCCGGCGCGGTAACACCGACGCTGAAGGTAGGTAGCATGGAGCAAACGCAAATACAAACACTGACGCCACCGCCTCCGCCACCCCCGAGTCAACCCGTGCTTCGACCGCCCCAGAGTTCCTTTGAAGGCGTTTCTATGAAGCAGCTTTTGGAGGCGGGCGTTCACTTTGGACATCAGACGCGCCGGTGGAACCCGCGGATGAAGCGCTACATCTTCACCCAGCGGAACGGCATCCACATCATTGACCTTCAACAGACCCTCTCTATGCTCACCCGGGCGTACAACTACATGCGGGACATTGTGGCCTCCGGCCAGAACGTCCTCTTCCTCGGGACCAAGAAGCAGGCGCAGGAGACCATTGAGACCGAGGCCAAGCGGTGCGGCATGTATTTCGCCAACCAGCGCTGGCTGGGCGGCACGCTCACCAACTTCCAGACCATCCAGACCCGAATTGACCACCTGGTCCGCCTGGAGGAGCGCAAGATCAAGGGCGAACTGGCGGTGCTGCCGAAGAAAGAGGTCCTGGGCATCGAGGAAGAGATCGCGAAGATGAACCGGTACCTGGGCGGCTTCAAGAACATGACCAAGCTGCCCGGCGCCATCTTCATCGTGGACCCCGGCAAGGAGAAAAACGCCGTCGCCGAGGCCCGGCGCGTGGGCATCCCCATCATCGGCCTGGTGGACACCGACTGCGATCCAGACGTCATTGACCAGATCATCCCCGGCAACGACGACGCCATCCGGTCCATCAAGCTGATCACCAGCAGGATGGCGGACGCTGTCCTGGAGGGCATCGCCACGCGCCAGCCGGAGGACGAAGGGGGCGAGGCCCCCACGCAGGCAGCCGGCGCTTCCGCTTCCCAGGCTCAGGCCGAGGCCAAGACCTAGCCTGCTCCCCGCGCCCCGGTGAACGCCTTCCGCGGACATGTACGAGGTGATGGCTGCCGGAAGGCGGGACTGTGTGAGGCCCCCGCCGGACAGGCGCCACCGGCCCTGTCAGGACAGCCATAGGAGGATTCCCGTTGAACGTAACCACGGACGCCATCAAGACGCTCCGGGAAGAGACCGGCGCGGGTATCATGGACTGCAAGAAAGCTCTGGTGGACGCGGGCGGAGACGTCAACAAAGCGCGCGAGGCGCTGCGCCTGAAGGGCCTCGCCACCGCGGCCAAGAAGGCCGAACGGGAGACGCGGCAGGGCCTGGTGGAAGCGTACGTGCACGGCGGCGGGCGCATCGGCGTGCTAGTTGAACTCAACTGCGAGACCGACTTCGTGGCCCGGACCGACGAGTTCAAGGGCCTTGTCCACGACCTCGCCATGCAGGTGGCGGCCATGAACCCACGTTATATCAGCCCCACCGATGTCCCTCCTGACGACGCGGAGAGCGTCAACCCTGCCGAAGTCTGCCTGCTCGCCCAGCCCTTCATCCGCGACAGCTCCCGGACAGTCCAGGATCTTGTGACGGACGTGATCGCCAAGGTGGGCGAGAACATCCGCGTGCGCCGGTTCGCCCGCTATCAGCTCGGCGAATAGCCGTCCGCGGCTGGACGGCCTTGGCCCTGACACCACTCTACGTCCTGCGCCGAGATAGCGACGCAACAGGACGACCAAGGGGGGCCGCTTGACACCATCCCCGCAGCCCACATACAAGCGGGCACTCCTGAAGCTCAGCGGCGAAGCCCTGGCCGGTGAGCAAGCAGCGGGTATTGACATCGAAGTAGCCGAGCACATCGCCCGGCAGATCCAGCAGGCCGTCAGCCTGGGCGTGGAGATAGCCGTGGTGGTGGGCGGCGGCAACATCTGGCGGGGCGCCCGCGCCGAGGCGCATGGAATGGACCGGGCGACGGCGGACTACGCAGGCATGCTGGCGACCGTCATCAACGCCATGGTGCTGCAGGACGCCCTCGAGCACCTGGGCGTCGTCACCCGAACTCAGAGCGCCATAACCATTCAAGCCGTAGCGGAGCCGTACATCCGCCGCAGGGCCATCCGCCACTTGGAGAAGGGGCGCGTGGTCATCTTCGCGGCGGGCACCGGCAACCCGTACATGACGACCGACACGGCAGCGGCGCTGCGCGCCGTTGAGATTGGGGCGGACGTCCTTCTCATGGCCAAGAACCGCGTGGACGGAGTCTACGACGCGGACCCCAAGCTCAACCCCAAGGCGCGGAAGTTCGACCGGCTCACGTTCATGGAGGCCATCAATCGCCGCCTGCAGGTCATGGACAGCACCGCCCTCTCCCTTTGCATGGAGAACCGCCTGCCCATCATCGTATTCGACCTGTCGGCGCCCAACGCGCTGCAACGGGTGCTGATGGGTGAGACCATCGGCACCTATCTTTACGACGATGCCCCGGCCACCGGGTCGCCCGCGCCGAGGCGCTCCGCGGGAGGTCAGACATGATACCGGAAACACTGGCGGACGCCGACCTGAAGATGGGGAAATGCGTGGAGGCCCTTAAGCGCGACCTTGGGGGCGTGCGCACGGGCCGGGCCACGCCCGCGCTTGTGGAGCACCTGGTCGTGGACTACTACGACACGCCCACTCCGCTCAAGCAGCTCGCCAGCATCTCTATCCCGGAGTCCCGGCTCATCGTCATACAACCGTGGGACCGCACCGCCATGCAGGCGATTGAGAAGGCCATCCTGAAGTCGGACGTGGGCATGACCCCATCCAACGACGGGCAGGTTATCCGGCTCTCGGTGCCGCCTCTCACGGAGGAGCGGCGCAAAGAGATGGTCAAGCTGATGCACAAACGCGTCGAGGAAGCCCGCAACGGCGTCCGCAACGTGCGGACCCATGCGCTGGATGCGCTGCGCAAAATGGAGTCGCAGAAGCAATTCTCCCAGGACGACCTGAAACGGGCCTCCGATCAAGTCCAGAAGCTCCATGACAGACACATCCTCATAATGGAAGACCTCCGCCAGACGAAAGAGGCAGAGGTCATGCACGTGTAACGGGCCGCGACTCGAACGGAAGGCAAAGCATGCACTCCCGTCGTGAAGCAACTGGCCTTGAGGGCCTTTCCCAGGCATCCCCGGATGCGCCATTCGCGCATCTGCCCCGGCATGTGGCCGTCATCATGGACGGCAACGGGCGCTGGGCCCGGCGGCGCGGCCTGCCCCGCATCGCGGGCCACAGGGCGGGGGTGAGCAACATCCGCCGGGCGATCGAGGCCTTCGTCCGCTTCCGGATTCCCACGTTGACCCTGTACGCCTTCTCCACGGAGAACTGGAGCCGTCCCGACGAGGAGGTGCAGGGCCTCCTGGGCATCCTCCAGGATGTGGTGCACCAGGAGATTCAGGAGATGCACCGGCAGGGCGTCCATCTGCTTCACCTGGGCCGCCTGGACCGTCTTCACCCCAGCGTCCAGCGCGAGATCCGCGACGGCGTGGAGATGACCAGGAACAACACCCGCATCACCGTCTGCTTCGCCTTCGACTACGGGGGCCGCGCCGAGATTCTCGAGGCGGTGCGCCGCATCGTGGAGGACGGCGTCCCCGCGAAGGCCATTGACGAGGACATGCTCGGCCGCTACCTCTACACAGCGGGCCTGCCCGACCCGGACCTGGTCGTCCGCACGGGCGGCGAGATGCGCCTGTCCAACTTCCTGCTCTGGCAGACCGCCTACGCGGAGTATTACAGTACGCCCACCTTCTGGCCCGACTTCGACGAGGCGGAGCTGGAAAAGGCGCTGCGCGCCTACAGCCAGCGGGAGCGGCGCTTCGGCAGCGTGGGCGTGGGCAACGGGAAGGCGGCCCGGCTATCGCAGGAGCCGGGGCGCTAAGCCAGGCCATGCGCCTGCGTCTCATCAGCGCCGCTGTCGGCATCCCGCTCCTTGTAGCGGCCATCTGGCTGGGCAACCCCTGGTTCGGCGTCCTCCTGACCGCTGTCGCGCTGGCCGCCGGCCTGGAGTTCCTCAACCTGGCGCCCAGGGCGGAGGCGCGTCCACTTCGGCTTCTGGGGCTGCTCTTCATACTCCTCTTCACCCTCAACGGGTTTGCCTTCACCGGTGCGGACTACGCCGTCCCCCTTCTATCGGGCGCGGTCGTCCTCTCCCTGCTCCTGCTTCTAGCGCGCGGCAACACGGAAGGCGCGGCGCTCGGCTGGGCCTGGACGCTGGCGGGCATCCTGTACGTCGGCTGGACGCTGGGGCACGCGGCCCGACTGGAGGTGAGGCCGGACGGCCCGCGGTGGCTCCTGTTCGTGCTGTTCGCTACCTTCGCGGTGGACACGGCGGCGTTTGTCGTGGGCCGTGCCATCGGACGGAGGCGGCTCGCGCCCTCCATCAGCCCCGGCAAGACGTGGGAAGGCGCAATCGCCGGTCTGCTGGCCGGGCTGGTGGCCGCGCCTGTACTGGGATCCCTCCTCGGCCTGCCGTTGTCGCTGGTGGAGAGCGCGGCGCTCGGCGTAGCCATAAGCATCGCGGCCCAGCTCGGCGACCTTGCGGAGTCCCTGCTGAAGCGGAGCGCAAGAGTCAAGGACGCGGGCGGGCTTATACCGGGGCACGGGGGCGTGCTGGACAGATACGACAGTATTGTAATCCCCCTTCTGCTCGTTTATTATTATGTGATACTGTCGAAAGGATAGACGCCATATGCGGGGCCTTGTCATCCTGGGCTCCACGGGGTCCATAGGCCGCCAGACCCTGGACATCGTGCGACGCTTTCCCGACCGCCTCCGCGTCATTGGCCTGGCGGCGGGTTCCAACCTGGATGTCCTGCGCCAGCAGATTGAAGAGTTCAAGCCCGAGCTGGGCTTTTTCCTGGGCAACGAGCGGCCCGTCGCGGTCTCCAGCAACACCTACCGTTTCGTCTCCATGGAGGAGATGGTGGCCCACCCCGCCGTGGATATGGTGATGGTGGGCACCGTGGGCAGGGTGGGCCTGGCGCCGACCCTCGCCGCCCTCCGGACGGGCAAGACCGTGGCGTTGGCTAACAAAGAAGTCGTGGTCATGGCCGGAGAGCTGCTCATGGCTGAGGCGCAGCGCTACCGGACGACGGTCCTGCCGGTGGACAGCGAGCCTAACGCTATATGGCAATGCCTGCGCGGCGAGAACGCGGAGGATATATCCCGCGTCATCCTGACGGCATCCGGCGGCCCCTTCCGCTACCGGGCGCCGGAGGAGTTGCAGAAGGTCACGCAACAGGAAGCGCTGAACCATCCCACCTGGCGCATGGGTAAGAAAATCACCATTGACTCGGCCACGCTGATGAACAAGGGCTTTGAGGTGATCGAGGCCCACTACCTGTTCAGCCTGCCGTACAAGCAGATCGAGGTAGTCATCCACCCGGAGAGCATGGTCCACTCCATGGTGGAGTTCAGCGACGGTTCAGTGAAGGCGGTCATCTGTCCGCCCGACATGCGCATGCCCATACAGTACGCCCTGGCCTATCCCCACAGGTGGGCGAACCCGGACATCCCCCGGCTGGACCCGGTGTCCGTGGGGCGCTTGAGTTTTGAGCCGCTGGACCCGTCGCGTTTTCCTTGCTTCCAGGTGGCTCTGGAGGCCGGAAAAGCGGGTGGCACGTATCCCGCAGTGCTCTCCGCCGCCGACGAAGTGGCGGTGGAGATGTTCCTGTTTCAGCAGATAGCCTTTCTGGACATCGTCAAGCTGGTCAAGGCGGCGCTGGATGCGCACCGTCCGGTGCGCCAGCCATCGCTGGACGACATTTTGGCTGCGGACGCCTGGGCGCGGGAGTTCACCGCGAACCAGGTGCCCACGTAGAACGAGAAGAAGCTGCATATGCCGTATATTGACACCGCGCTCAGCATCCTGACCTTCCTCGGCGTCCTCATTGTCCTGGTCCTGATACACGAGGTGGGCCACTACGTCACCGCCCGCCTCGCGGGCGTCCAGGTTGTGGAGTTCGGCTTCGGCTATCCGCCCCGGCTCTTCGCCATCAAGCGCGGGGGCACGGAGTACTCGTTCAACATCCTGCCTCTGGGCGGATTCGTGAAGCTGGTCGGAGAGGAGGACCCCACGCATCCGCGCAGCCTGGCACGGCAGCCCGCATGGGTACGCGCCATCATTCTGGCCGCGGGCGCGGTGATGAACGCACTACTGCCCGTCCTTCTGTTCACCATTACCGCCATGGTCCCCCAGTCCAGCATATCGGGGGACGTGCGCATCTTGGCCGTGGCGCCCAATTCGCCCGCCGAGCGGGCGGGCCTGCGCCCGGGGGACGTGGTCCAGAAGATAGCCGGTGAGACCATCAACCGCTCCGCCGAGCTTTCGTACCTCATTCAGATCAACCTGGGCAATCCTCTGCAGTTCGTGGTGCGCCGGGACGGCGAGGCAAAGACCTTGAGCGGCATAGTGCCGCGCTTCAACCCGCCGCAGGGCCAGGGCGCGACGGGCATCATCATCCGCACCGGCGACCTGACGGTGCAGGATGTGGCCGCGGGATCCCCGGCCGCGGCGGTCGGCCTGCGCCCGGGGGACTCCATCATCCAGGTGAACGGGGAGCCCCTCACGACGGCGCGCGCCCCGCTCGCGGCATTGGCGCAGGAGACGCATGGAGACACGTCGCGCGGGCTGGATTTCCTGGTAGAACGGAACGGCAAGTTTCAGACGGTCGGGGGCACGCTGGACAAGGTCCCGGCGGCGCCAGGGCTGGCGGGCATTGGCCTCACCATGCGCGAGGCGAATGTGCGGAGCGTCGTCCTGTCCAAGCCCTTCTTGGAGGCGGTTCCCTACGGCGTGCAGCGCAGCGTGGAGACCCTGGTCTTAGCCAAGAACACCATCGTCACATGGGTTTCCGGCACCACCGCTCCGCAGTTCGCGGGCCCCGTCGGCATCGCCCAGATGACCGGCGAAGTGGCGAGCCTCGGCGGAATCTTAGCGCTGATGGAGTTGGCGGCCCTCCTGAGCATGAACATGGCCTTCTTCAACATTCTGCCCATCCCCATGCTGGACGGCGGGCGGCTCCTCTTCGTCGTCATTGAGGTGGTCAGAGGGGGCAAGCGCATCTCCCCGCAGCGCGAGGGCTTTGTGCACATGGTGGGATTCGCGGTCTTGATTGCGATGATTGTCGTGGTCACGTACTTCGACATCGCGCGCCTGGTCAGGGGGGAGAGCCTGCTGCGATGAGCGCGCGCCGTCTGTCGAAAAAGATATACATCGGGAACGTGGACGTCGGCGGCGACGCGCCCGTCCGCGTGCAGTCCATGACCAAGACCCTCACCTCTGACGTGGAGGCCACGGTCCGAGAGATTGCGGGCCTGGAGGACGCAGGCTGCGAGATTATCCGCTGCGCCGTGCCCGACATGGCGGCGGCGCAAGCCATCCCTGAAATAAAGAAGCGCATCCACATTCCGCTGGTCGCCGACATCCACTTTCACCATCACCTGGCCATCGAGTCGCTCAAGGGCGGCGTGGACGGCCTGCGCCTCAACCCGGGCAACATCCGCGACCCGGAGAAAGTGCGCGAGGTGGTCAAGCTGGCCAAGGAGCGGCGGGTGCCCATCCGCGTGGGCGTGAACTTCGGGAGCCTGCCTCCCGTGGGGCTGATCGGTCAGAAGACGGGGACCTCACGTCTGACGGACGGGGTGAACAAGCTCGCCAAGGCGGGCGGCCCCGCCGGTGCGCCGACCGTGGTGGACCACATGGTCCAGACGGCGCTGTGGGAGATTGGCCTGCTGGAAGAGCAGGACTTTGACCTCATCAAGATTTCCATGAAGGCGTTCGACGTGCCCACCACCGTGGAGGCGTACCAGCGCATCGCGGAGCTTGTCCCGTACCCGCTGCACCTGGGCATCACCGAGTCCGGCACGGTCAAGTCCGGCACGGTCCGCAGCGCGGTGGGCCTGGGGCTGCTTCTGTGGGAAGGCCTCGGCGACACCATCCGCGTCTCGCTCGCGGGTGACTCGCGCGACGAGGTGTACGTCGGCTACGAAATCCTGAAGTCGCTCAACCTGCGGGAGAAAGGCCCCGTGCTGGTGGCGTGCCCCTCCTGCGGCCGGGCCGACGTGGATATCCGCAAGCTCGCGGACCAGGTGGACGAGCTGGTGAACAAGATGGGCAAGAAGGTGAAGGTAGCCGTCATGGGGTGCGAGGTGAACGGCCCCGGCGAGGCCAAGGACGCGGACGTGGGCCTGGCGGCCGGACGAGGGCGCGCCGTCATCTTCCGCAAGGGCGTGAAGGTGCGCGTGGTGGATGAGAAGGACATGCTCGCCGCGCTGATGGAGGAAGTGGAGAAGGTGTAGGGCAAGTTCCACGTGCCCAAGTATCCAATTGTCCGAGCCGAGGATGTAATCAGGGTCCTGCAACGGGACGGTTGGCGACTAGTCCGTTCACTCTGAAAGGCGGACGGTAGATGCGGCGCGCGGTTGTTGGACAGGCTCTAAGGGTGGCACGCACGCGACTGAGGGAATCGCTCCCCACCCCGTGTTCATTGGCGCCCGTATGGAGAACGCTCCGCTCGGCTTGCTTAGCGTCCCGGCGGGCGCAGGCCGCCGCCAAAGCCGCCGCCGACTCCGAACGTGGGGGTGGTCTGTGGTGCGGTCCCCTTCGCCGAGCTGTCAGCCACCACCATGTCCCCCTCCTGCAGGCCGCTGGTGACCTCTATGTTCTGGCTGTCCGTGACCCCCGTCGTCACCGTCCGGTCCTCGACGGCGCCGTTCACCAACACACGGACGACGCGGGTCTGACCCGACTGCCGCACGGCCTTAACGGGCACGGTCAGTATGTTGTCCCGCTGGTCCACCGTTATGCTCGCGAGAACGGTGAACCCCGGATGGAGAAGATCAAGGACGTTGATCGGCTGTCCGTTGGAACCGGCGGGGCGGCCCGTACCGCCTGCCCGCGGCGTGCCTGACGCGGTGGTGCCCGCGCGGGGTGTGCCTGATGCAGTAGCGCCCGCGCGAGGTGTCGCGGAGGGAGAAGCGCTCGCGCCTGACTGAGACCCAATCGCGGATGGCTGCTGGGGCAGAATATCCAGGTACACGTCGTATGAGACAATGCCGCTCGTGGACGTGCCAAGGTAGGAGATAAGCCCGACGCGAGCGGAAACCGGAATACCCGGGAGCGCCTCCATGGTGAGGCTCGCCAATTGTCCGGTGCGCACCTTGGCGACGTCCACCTCGTCCACGGTGGCGACAACCTGAAGCTTCCCCACCTCGCTCATCTGGATAACGACCGCCGACGCGCTCACGCCCATGCCCTGCTGGACGTTGACCGCTGTGACGACTCCATCGAACGGCGCAAGGATCTTGGACCCGTCCATTTGCTTCTGCGTACTGTTCACCTGGGCCTGCGCCTGTGCGACCGTGGCCTGCGCCTGCACGATGTCGTTAGGGGTATACGGATTCTGGCGCAAGGATAGCGCCTGCTGAGCCTGAGCGATTGCCTCCTGCTGGAGCTGCACGTCGGTGTTCAGAGGCGCATTAAGGGCGGCCAGGGTCTGCTCCGCCGACGCCACGGTCGCCTGCGCGGCGGCGATGTCCGCGGGATTGGGGTTCTTCAGGATGTCCAGTTTGGCTTTCGCGGAATCCAGCGCTGCCTGCGCGATGCCAACGCTCGCCTGGGCAATGGAAATGTCGCCCGCGTTTGGATGCAAGAGCTGGTCGAGCTTCGTTTTGGCGGTGTCATAGGACGCCTGGGCCGCCGCCGTGCTCGCGTTGGCGGAATCTATGTCGTCCTTTAACGGCTGCCGCAGTTGATCGAGTTTGAGCTGCGCCACAGCAAGGCTCGTCTGGGCGCTGACCGCGTCGTTCTGTGCGTTCGCCGTTTCTGTATAGGAGGGGAAATGCCCGAGACTGTTGATAAGGTTGTTCAGCCCGGCCTGTTTCGCGTTGACAGTCGCCTGCGCGCTTTGGACCGCCGCGTTGGCGGCGCTCAGGTCGGCCTGTGACGGGTTCGTCAGCTTGTTCAGTTGAGCTCGCGCGGTCGCAACGCTGTTGGCGGCGCTCGCCACCGACGCCTGCGCGGCGGCGACGTCGCCAGCCGAGGGATGAAGCAATTGGTCCAGCCTCGTCTTGGCGGTGTCCACGTTGTGCTGGGCCGTATCAATGGCGCTCTGAGCGGCTGCAATGTCCGTGGCCGTTGGGCGCAGGAGCTGGTCCAGCTTCGCCTTGTTGGCGTTCAGTTGCGCCTTCGCCGCCGCAATCTGCTCGGGCCGGGCGCTGGTACTCAGCGCGCCCAGCCGTATTTTGGCGGAACGAACCGCGGACTCCGCCGTCGCGATATCCTCGGGCCGGGAGCCCGCGCGCAGGGCGTCGAGCTTCGCCTGGGCGCTGGACAGGGATGCCTGTTGCTGCTGCAATTGGGTCTGCAACGTATCGGAGCTCAGCTCCGCCAGGGTGTTCCCCTTCTTGACCAGGCTGCCGACGTCCACGTTCAGCTTGGAGACCGTTCCCGAAACGCTCCCCGAGACGCCGCCCGTCACGTCGAAGGAAAGCTTGGCCTGGGACTGGTTCGGCACGGTGATGCTGCCGCTCGTGTTGACCGCGACCTTGATGGCGCCGCGCGTGACTGGCACGGTGTTGACGGCGGCGGCGGGCGCGGCGCTCGGGCCGGCGATTTGCGCCCTGACGAAGTAGCCTCCCACACCGAGGGCAGCCACGATCACGACGATGATTGCGACAGTCTTAAGCGGACGGGACATGTGTTTAAGTCCTCTTCTTACAAGTAGTCGGCACGCGTGAAAGCCAGTGCCTGTCCTGAAATCGCCAGCTCTTTAATGGTATCACCTCTAGAACGCTGCCGGATAACAAAAGTTAGCATCAGGCGCCGCGCCTCTTCGTCCCTGTCCCTTACCCGATAACCAGGATGCGCCCCATGACAGGGCGCGGCCCATCTGCTATAGTGCGGCGGAGACACAACGCCACTTCAGGAGGTGCGTATGCCCGGGCCACTCGTCATCAACAAGGCGAAGACAGCCGTCCTCTGCATGGACTATCAGAACGACATCGTCCGCGGCTATCCCAGCGCACAGGAAACCGGCATGCTCAAGAAGGCCAACGCCGTGCTGGAGGCCGCCCGCAAGGCGGGCATCCCCGTCATCTACGTCGTCGTCCGCTTCCGCGACGGCTACCCAGAGGTCAGCCCCCGCAACAGCAGCTTCAGCGGCATTAAGAAGGCGGGCATTCTGCGGGAGGGCACCCCCGGCGGCGACGTCCACGCGGACGTCGCGCCCAAGCCCGGCGATATCATCGTCACGAAGCGGCGGGTGGGCGCCTTCTCCACGACGGACATGAACGCGGTGCTCAGCGGCCGCGGCGCCGAGACCATCGTCCTCCTGGGCATCGCCACCAGCGGCGTCGTGCTGTCCACCGTGCGACACGCCGCCGACGCCGACTACGACATCGTCGTCCTGTCGGACTGCTGCGCGGACCGCGACCCGGAGGTCCACCGCGTTCTGCTGGAGAAGGTCTTCCCCCGGCAGGCGACGGTCACCACGTCCGAGGAGTTCATCAAGGCGGTGCGCTCATGACGACACGCTTCGGGTTCCTGTTCATGCCCGCGCCTCCGCAGGAGTACGTCTCCTGGATCAAGGAGGCGGACGCCATTGGCGCCGAGAAGATCGGCATCGGCGACTCGCAGTCGCTGTACCGCGACGTGTACGTGGCGCTGACCCTGGCCGCGGTCAACTCGAAGCGCATCCAGATCGGCCCGCGCGTCACGAACCCCATCACGCGGCATCCGGCGGTCAGCGCGAGCGCCATCGCCAGCATTGACGAGCTGTCGGACGGGCGCGCCTTCTTCGGCATCGGCACGGGGCACAGCGCGCCGCTGAACATCGGCATGAAGCCCGCGAAGCTGGCCGACCTGCGCGAGTACGTGGGGTGCATGCGCACGCTGTTCCAGAAGGGGGAGGCCCCGTACCAGGGCCGCACCGTGCGCCTGACGTGGCCCAAGCGCTACGTGCCCATCTACGTGGCCGGCTCAGGGCCGAAGGCGCTGCGCCTGGCGGGGGAGATCGGCGACGGCGTCATCATCGGCTGCGGCATCAGCCGTTCCGTGGCGCAGGAGGCGCTCTCCATCGTGGCGGAGGGCGCGCGGGCGAGCGGGCGCGAGCTGAAGGACCTGGACGTCTGGTTCTATATCCCGTCGGCGTTCGCGGAGGACACCGCGACGGCGCAGCTTGAGGTGCGCGGCTCGGTGGTGTCCGGTTCGCACGCCTTCTTCTACGGCGGCATCGAGGGCAGGGGCGTGCCGAAGCACCTGGAGGACAAGGTGCGGCAGCTCGTGGAGAGCTATCGCGTGGACCAGCACATCCGCCCGAACGAGTCGCAGGACAACTATGACCTGATTGACAAGCTCGGCCTGCGGGAGTACCTGGTGGACCGCTTCGCCATCGCGGGAGGGCCGAAGGACGCGGCGCAGCGCATCCGCGACCTGGCGAGCTGGGGCGTGACGAACATCTGGATGAGCCTGCACGCGCCGGACAAGGTGCGGACGGTGCGCGTGTTCGGGCAGAAGGTGCTGCCGCTGCTCGGCGACCAGGTCAGGGTGGCGCCGAAGGCGTAGGGGGAAGGCTTACCTCACCCCCTCGGTCCCCCTCTCCGTGCTACGGAGAGGGGGAGGGTAGGTGAAGGGGGACACCCCCTTTGACCCCCGGCGGGCTGCGCCCCTGCACCCGCGGGCAGAGAGGGAGAGGACGGCAGATAGGGATTTGAATTGTTTTATTTTTTGCGCGGGGGCTTTTGTATCTGGCGCTGCTATCTGGCGGGCCGAGTTACGAGTATTTGTTCCTGTTATGTCCGGTAGTGTCCCGTGAGCTTTTGGATACAGACGCGCTGGGCTTCGCGAAGGCGGCGTCGAGCGGTGAGGCATAGGGGAGCCTCCTTTCCATCGTCGGTCATGCGAGACGCTACCAACGTTCTGATGACAGCGTAGCGCGCGGTTTTAGGGTGGGGCAAGGGGCGGGTGACGGGGGTTGGGGTTTGGGGGTTGGGGATTGGCCCTGTAGGGGCGCTCCGGCAGGCCGGAGTGCGCCCCCCGTAATGCGGTGTGCGATTTGACAGGCGACGCATGGCCCGTGTCTACCACGGCGTGAAAGGGGGCTGGCACTCCAAAAGAGGATGATGTATAGTCTGGATGATTGGATTCGTACGACAAGATACGGCGGTCCAGAGGGGCTAGAGGCGACGCCAAACTGCGTGGCGCACGGAAAAGCGTGCAAAAGGATTTGGTTTGG
>JAUSIH010000069.1 GCA_030648205.1 Dehalococcoidia bacterium
GGGGGCAAAACCGCTGATGGTTTTTCCAGCAAAATCCCAACACATACTTTTTCGCTGTTGACTCGCTCTTCACAAGCTGTTCATAGCTTTGCAGGTCCATGGCACCATCCTACTCCTGGTGCCAGACCGTACTCAATCACCATTTCTTAAACATTCGTTAAGAACTCTTCAGGGGTCGTGACAGGCGTTTTCGTAGCAGTCTTTCTTGTCCAGGGTGGACAAGCGCCCAGGCATGGTGTGCAAGACCGGAGCGGAAAAACAGAAGAGGCCTCAGAGCCATTGCCCAGAGGCCTCTTCTGCTCTATTCAATTGTCCAGGGTTTGTGGTGCGCGGTTAGCCCACGCGCTGCCGTGAACGGCGAAGGAACGTGGGGATATCCACGTCTTCGCGGTTGGAATGCGGCAGCCCCACCGCGAGCTGGCTCGCCGGCTCGCCGCGCGAGGGCGCGGCCACTGCTTGCGCCATCTCGTTGACGCCTGTCGCGATGACGGTGAGCGTAACTTCCTTGTCCATGTTGGGGTTGTGTACCACACCAAAGATGATGTGGGCGTCAGGGTCCACCGCCTTGGAGATGATGTCCGCGGCGGCGTTCACCTCGGCCAGCGTCAGGTCGGCGCCGCCCGTGATGTTGAGCAGGACGCCCTTGGCCCCTTCCAGTGAGAGGTCCAGGAGCGGGTTCTGGATGGCGGACCGGGCCGCCTCCACGGCGCGGGACTCTCCGCTGCCGCGCCCAATCGCCATGATGGCGGAGCCGCCGTGGGCCATGACGGTGCGCACATCGGCGAAGTCCACGTTGATCTCGCCGGGCAAGTTGATCAGGTCCGAGATGGCGGCTACCGCCTGGACAAGCACGTCGTCCGCCGTCTTGAAGGCGAGGTCCACGGTCATCTTCTTGGAGCATGTGGACAGGAGCTTGTCGTTGCTGACAACTATGAGGGTGTCCACCTTGTCGCGGAGCTGGTTAAGGCCCTCCATGGCCTGTGCCCTGCGCTTGGAGCCTTCGAAGCCGAAGGGGAGCGTGCAGATGGCTACGGTCAGCGCACCGGTCTCCTTGGCGATCTCCGCCACCGCGGGCGCCGCGCCCGTGCCGGTGCCGCCGCCCATGCCCGCGGCGATGAAGATCATATCGGCGCCGCGCAGTGACTCGGCGATCTCGTCCTTGCTCTCCTCCGCCGCCTGCCGGCCAACCTTGGGATCCGCACCCGCGCCCAGGCCGCGAGTGAGCTTGGCGCCGATTTGAATCTTGTTGGGAACGCTGCACATCAAGAGGGCCTTGATGTCGGTGTTCACAGCGATAAGCTGGACGCCCTTCAAGTCCTCCTGGAACATGCGCTTGACGGCGTTGCAGCCTCCGCCGCCCACGCCGATGACCTTGAGCTTGGCGCCCACGTCAATGGGCTGAGGCCCCGACATACCAGAGCCGTTCGTCCCGGTCTCCATAAAAGTACTCTCCTTCTCTTTCGTCGCTAGCTACCAGGCGAAGAGGTTCTTGACGGCGCTTGAAACCTTCCTGGGCAACTCGCTGGGGATCTGGATGCCCCGGGTCGGACGGAAGTCGGCCTCGTTCTGGTTGATGCCCCAGAGAAGAAGTCCGAGGCTGGCCGAGTAGGCGGGGCTGTCGATGGTTTCCGCGAGACCCGCGACGCCCACGGGCTTGCCGACGCGCACGGGCATGCGCAGGGCCTCTCTTGCGATGAGATCAAGTCCGGGCATTGTGGCCGTGCCGCCGGTGAGCACCATGCCCGCGCCGGGATTGAAGTTGGGGCACGCCTTCCGCACGTTCATATCCACCATGCGGAAGACTTCGACGGCCCGCTCCTTGAGGATTTCGCAGAGCTCCTTGCGGGAGACGCTGCGGCGGGTCGCGCCGTTCTCGTATACGTCTATCTGCTCCTGGCTGTCCACGGCGTTGGCGTCGGCGCGGCCATAGCGGACCTTCATCTCTTCCGCTGCGGACGTGTTGATGCGCAGGCCAATGGCGACGTCGTTGGTGAAGTGGGTCCCGGCCACGGGGATGCAGGCGGTGTGCCAGACAGTCCCCTCGTTGTACACGGCGACGCCGGTCGTGCCGCTGCCGATATCCACCACGATGACGCCCATGTCTTTCTCGTCGTCGGTGAGCACTGCCTCGGCGCTGGCCAAAGGCTCCGCCACCAGGCCGCGCACGGACACGCCCAGGCCTTGGACGGCCTTGACCAGGTTCTGGACGGCGGAAGAGGCTCCCAGGATGATGTGGCACTCCACATCCAGGCGGAAGCCGTGCATTCCGACGGGGTCCTTGATGCCCTTCTGTCCGTCGAGCATGTAGCCACGGGGAATGACGTGCAGCACCTCGGCCTGGATCGAGTGGTCAACGTTGTAGGCCGCCTCCAGGGCGCGCTTGACATCCTTGGGATGAACGAGCCTGTCCTCGCGCGAGATGGCGGCGGTGGCCCTGTTGTTCAGGGACGTGATGTGCTGCCCGGCGATGCCGACGAAGGCAGACCGGACGGGGGTGCCGCTGATGCGCTCCGCCTTGTCCAGCGACTCCCGGATAGACTCCATGGTGTCGTCAATGTTGACGACGACGCCTTTCTTCAGACCGCCTGACGGGGCTTTGCCCACGCCCAGGACCTGTACATCGCCCATGCTGTCCACTTCAGCGACGATGGTGCAGATCTTGGTGGTGCCCACGTCTATGGCGGCGTAGGTGTTGTTAGCCATTTGACGCTCTCCTTATATCTATCGCTGTGTGCCGGGTCTTCCAACGAACAAAGGATAGGAAAACTGACGTCCGCGCTACCACCTCCCTCTTATTGGGGGGAATAGTGCGGGATCTCCGGTCCGCTGAGTATTGTGGTCTCGGTAAAGCGTGGGGGGTGGCCCACGCCTCCATCGGGAGCGACGCCGGTGATGACTAGACAGGGTCGAGGGCTTTGCGAGGGGGTTCGACGAATTGTGCCTCGCTGCGCTCCGAGCCGTACGCCTCGGGGGGACGGGCGACGGCCAGCAATGAAGCCCTCGACTCCGCCTGGTCGCACCGGGTATCAGGGATATCGTAGGATGAGTGCCTTCTAACATGGCTTCACATGGGCCTTCTAAGCGGTCCGCTCAAGTGCGCGAAGGCGGGCGCTGCGGCTTCGCGGGTTCTGCCGCAATTCCTCGGGCGTGGGCACCACTGACTTTCGCATCACCAGACGCGCCCGCGCCCTGTGGCCGCATATGCAGGCCGGCGTGCCGGGCGGGCACAGGCAGTCGGTGGACTCCTCGCGGAAGAAGTGCTTGACCAGCCTGTCCTCCAGGGAGTGATAGCTGATGACTACAAGGCGACCGCCGTACCCCAGGACATCCATCGCCTGCCGCAGGCCCTCCTCTATGTTCTGGAGCTCCTGGTTGACGGCGATGCGGATGGCCTGGAACGTCCTGGTGGCCGGATGAATGCGGCGCGGGCCGCGCGGCGTCGCCTGCGCGACTGCCTCGGCAAGCTGCCGGGCGGTGGAAAAAGGCCGCCGCGCCACGATGCGCCGTGCGATCTGCCTGCTGAAGCGCTCCTCTCCATAGGCCCACAGGATGTGCGCCAACTCCTCCTCCGGAGCGCCGTTCACGATGTCCGCGGCGGTGGTCTTCTGGTCCGGCGAGAAGCGCATGTCCAGGGGGGCGTCCTCCTGGAAGCTGAAGCCTTTGCCCTCGCTTTCGAGTTGGAGGGACGAGAGGCCCAGGTCAAACAGGACACCGTGGACGGGCTGAAAGTTCCGCGCGGCGCAGACGGCCTTGATATGCACGTAGTTGCTATTCACCAGTTCAAAGGACCCCGAGAAGCGGGCCAGCCGTTGCTGTGCGGCTTGAAGGGCTACCGGGTCCAGGTCCATGCCCAGCACCTGGCCTCCGGGGGCGCTTGCCTCCAGAATAGCCAGCGCGTGTCCGCCCTGGCCTACGGTGCAGTCCACGTACCGGCCCCCTGGCTGGACGGCCAGGGCGTCGGTCACCTCGCGGACGAGCACGGGCGTGTGCACGAAATCCAAGGCGAGCACCTCTAGCTCCTTTGCTCAAGCGTCTCGGTGAGCTGCCAGCGGAGACCGTCCAGCTTCTCCCGATACGGGCCCCAAGCGTCTTTGTTCCATATCTCCAGGTGGTCGCCGGCGCCCACGATCATCACGTTCTCGGCCAATTGAGCGTACTGGCGCAGCCCTAGCGGGAGAACAAATCGGCCCTGCGTGTCTATCTCGGTGCTGAAGGCAGAGGCGAAGAAAAGGCGGCGCGCATCCCTGCCCCGGCTCTTCTCGATGGGCACGGCGCAGATGCGCTGGTAGAACCGCTCCCACTCGGCGAGTGTGAACACGTTCAGGCAGGGGGTGTCATCCATCCCCTGGGCGAGCACCAGCCCGGGCTTGAATTCCGTGCGGAAGTGCGCCGGAATGGCAAGCCGGTTCTTGTCGCCTATGCGGACCTCATACTCGCCGAGGAACATGGCCCCTCCGACCGACACCGCGAGTCCACCACTTCACACCACAATTCACCACTGCGCCCCACTATACTCCTTGCCCGCATGGTGTCAATAGGTTACTCTACGGAATCTTAGACATTTTCTGGACTTTTCTTCGATTTGTTGATACATATGTTCTACAATGTAACGCTTTAGAACAGTTGTCCTACGCTATTCGTTATGCGGGAAGTATACTCCATAATAAAACAAAATTCAAGATGAATCTTAGACTAATTTCAATGAATTCCCTGGGCGGTCGTGGGCGAAGAGATGTGCTAAGATGAGGCGGATACAACCATGCTACGAATCGGAGTGCTTACCGTCAGCGACATGGGCGCCCGCGGTCTCCGCGCCGACGGCAGCGGCGAGGCCATACGGCAGACGTTGCCCCGCATGCAGGGCCAGGAGGTGCGCTACGCCATCGTCCCGGACGAGCGGGAGCGGATCGCCGAAGTGCTGCGCGAGTGGGCTGACAGCGGACAGGTGGACCTCATCCTGACGACGGGCGGGACGGGCCTCGGCCCGCGCGACGTCACGCCGGAAGCGACGCGCGACGTGCTGGACCGCGAGGCGCCGGGCCTCGCCGAGGCCATGAGGGCGGACACGCTCAAGAAGACCCCTTTCGCCATGATCAGCCGGCAGGTGGCGGGCGCGCGCGGGCGCTGCCTCATCGTGAACCTGCCCGGCAGTCCCAAGGCGGTGCGCGAGTGCCTGGAAGTGGTGCTGCCCGTCCTGCCGCATGCCGTCCAGCTTCTGCGGGGCGACACCGCCAGCCACCCGACGGCGTAGCCAGCCGGACGGCCCATCTCTGGTCCATACGGGAGGCCCATGCGTTTTCACATCGTCACGCTCTTCCCTGACGCTTTTCGCGGCCCACTGGACGTCAGCATCCTGAAGCGCGCCCGCGAGCGCGGCCTGGTGGACGTTCGTCTCTACCAGCTCCGCGACTACACCCACGATCGCCATCACGTAACGGATGACGCGCCGTTCGGCGGCGGGCCGGGCATGGTGCTCAAGCCGGAGCCGCTCTTCGAGGCGGTGGAGGGCATCCGGCGGAGCGTACGCGCGGAGGGGCGTCCTTCCCTGGAAGGACCTCTACCCGTCGTTCTCCTCGACCCCCAGGGGCGGCTGCTGACTCAGGCCGTAGCGCGAGAGATGGCGTCGCATGAGGAGATTGTGCTGGTGTGCGGGCACTACGAGGGCGTGGACGAGCGCGTGCGCGAGCGCCTCGTCACGGACGAAATCAGCATCGGCGATTACGTGCTGACGGGCGGCGAGCTTCCCGCCATGGTGCTGGTGGAGGCCGTCGCCCGTTTGGTCCCCGGCGTGCTGGGCAGCGAGGACTCCGCCCCGCACGACTCCCATGCCCAGGGGCTGCTCCAGTACCCCCAGTACACGCGCCCGGCCACCTTCCAGGGCTGGTCCGTGCCGGAGGTGCTCCTGTCCGGCGACCACAAGCAGATTGATCTATGGCGGCGCAGGCAGTCGCTCCTGCGGACGCTGCGACGGCGGCCAGACTTGCTTGCGGCGACCGACCTCACTGCGGCGGAGCGCGCGTTCCTGAAAAGCCGCGCCGCAGCCGGAGAGGGGCAGCCTCCTCCGGTCGGCAATGTGGAATGACTAACCAGTCGGTATTTTAACAAGCCGCGGGGGAGCCTTGCGCAAAAAGGCCTCTTGAGTGGGGTCTTCAACGCTCGTAGTGCTCTCCCTCCACGCTCTGCTAGAATACGGCTAATCGTAACTGGAGGGCGCCATGTCCGAGACGTCAGTCACCATCCCCTGCGGACGGTTCAACCTTGAGGGGTCGCTGGGCCTTCCCGAGCGGCTCACCCGGGCCGTGCCGGGAGTCGTCGTCTGCCACCCGCACCCTCTCTACGGCGGCGACATGAACAACAACGTGGTCATCGCCGTGTGCGGCGCGCTGCTGGACAGGGGCATCGCCACGCTGCGCTTCAACTTCCGCGGCGTGGGCGGCAGCGGCGGCAGCTTCGACGGCGGCATCGGCGAGCGCGAGGACGCGAAGGCGGCGCTGTCGTTCCTGGAGCAACGGGAAGAGGTGGACCCGGCGCGCCTCGGCCTGGCGGGCTACTCGTTCGGCGCCACGGTGGCGGCGACCGTGGCGAGCGGCGATCCCCGGGTCAAGGTGCTGGCCGCGATTTCTCTGCCGACATCGAACGTGGATGCCCTGTCGCTGGGCCGCTGTCACGCGCCCAAGCTGTTCGTCGCCGGCGACGGCGACCCGTACGTGGACGCGCCTGTCCTCCAGCGGCTTGCGGAGAGCGCGCTTCCGGCGGAGGTGCGCGTCGTGGAGGGCGCCGATCACCTCTGGCAGGGGAACGAGTGGGAGATGGCGCGGGACGTGGCGCTGTTCTTCGACAAGGCGTTCCCGCTGCCGACGGGGTAGGGGAGAGAGGTTGGCTTCCTGGTTCGAGTCTAGGCTGGTCCACCAAATCCACTCAACCTGTTCCCTAAAGTTACGATATATGAAACTCTCATCAAGTCACCTTACGGAGGTGCACCGTTGGCTACCGAGATAGAGGAAGATGCAACAAAGGTGCTGCGGGTTTTGGTGCGTTGGGAAACGTCCGCCGATGACGACCAACGGGGCAGCCACTACGTGCACGGTCCGGAACTGGCAACAAAAGTAGATCTGACTCCTCAGCGCGTCAACTTAGCCGTGGCTTTTCTGGACAGAGCTGGCTTCATTGAGGCAGAAGGGGGAATGGGGACAGCTCCCTTTGACTTCAGCATGGTTCGACCAACAGTCAATGGCCACTTGGCAATCCAGCGCTCTGAAGCAAACGATCAACCCACTGAGATCGAGAGGGACGCTACGGCCGTGTTGCGGACACTGGTGGGGTGGGCAGAAGTCGACAACGACCCTCATCGGGGCGAGTACAGGGTGAGCGGGAAGGAGTTGACTGACAAACTTGGTCTATTACCCCAACGGGTGAATAACGCCGTGGCGCTCTTGCAGAGTTCTGGGTTTGTGAAATGGTTTCAGGCGATGGGGACCGCACCATATGATTTCGTGGATGTGATGGCATCCCCAGAAGGTCACCTGGAGGTACAGAGACTCACCGAGCAGGAAACCCAGCACCGTGAGACCGGGCTGGACGTCTTCTTAAGTCACTCCAGCTTAGATGACGACTTGTGCAAAGATATCGCTATCCTTCTCAAGAATAGCGGCATCCGGGTGTTTGCAACGCCAGCTAGTATTCCGACTGGGAAGTGGGAGGAACAAATAGAAGAAGCCCTGCAAAACGCGTCCACTGTCTGGGTTCTCTTAACACCCAACGCCATGTCACAAAGCGTGTGGACCCATCATGAGTTCGGATATTTTTATGGGTTCAGGCACGGCAAAGGCGTTGACCACAGAGGGGACAGTTGCCGGTTCCTATACTCAGATCCCTCCCACTTGAGAGGCTTGTACGGCCATATTCAAGGGACTCGGGTGGCCTCGTTTGAGGATCCTGTGGCGCTTGCCCGTGAAATTGCGGCTGGGCTGGGTGAAGATCTCAGTATTCCGTCAGGATGGGTTCCTAGGCGATATCCTACGCCTGCTGCCCCGCCACAGACTCCTTGGACAGTCCGGGCTGGAGGCCCAGAATTCCGACTGAGTCCTGCCCTCAATGGACGCGAATTGAAGCTGGGCTGCTCGTTTCAGATAACAGCACAGACGCAACCTGGTGGGGTCGAGTATCGGTGGCTTGGTGTTGGCACGGATACGGATTGGACCACACCAATGAAGGAAAACCAACCAGGGAAGTACCAGATGAAAGAAATAAGGCTAAACCCTGACTCGAACCCTGAAGAGAATATCGTCACTCTCGAGATACGGTTCTGGTTAGAAGATGGGAAGCAACACGGCGGGTGGTGGAAGTGGCCTCTCAAGTCGAGAGGAGATGGAACTTGGGAATTAAGGCAGGAATTGGGCAGTCACGTTTCCCAGCCTCTCGATGACGACTGGTGGTAGGGTCTAACTACGCCACAGGCGCTTGGCCCGAGAGTTGCCTCAGCCTGAGCACCAGGTCAGGCCGGAAAAAGTTCAAGCGCTGTCCACAGAGGCCCACCACAGCGGATGCGAACTGGTCTTCCGTACCTAAGGCAAATCTCGTTGAAGGGGACAGGCATCCCGCCGCTACCGCGCGGGCGGTGTGCTCAGCGGCGCGGTACCGATGACGCAGTCGCGGGCAAGCCCCTCCATCTCCGAGCGCGTCATGCCGAGCAGCTCCCTCAGCGCCAGCCCGTTGTGCTCTCCCAGCAGCGGGGCGGGCGACCGGATGCCCGCGGGTGTCGCGGAGAGCTTGATGGGGCACCCCGGATAGGGGCGCGGCCCCACCTCCGCCCGGTCCACCACGGGGAAGAAGCCGCGCGACTGCATCTGCGGGTCGCTCAGCAGGTCGCGGGGGTTCAGCACCGCTCCGGCGGCCACGCCCGCCTCCTGCAGCAGCCGCATCGCCTCGCGCTTGTCCCGCTGGCGCGTCCACGCCTCGATGTCCTGCCGCACGTCCTTCGCGTGCGCCTGCCTGCCCGCCAGGTCGGCGTAGCCCTTCCGCGGAAGGGCCAGCTCCGGCCTGCCTATCACGTCGCAGAGGCGGCGCCACTGGCCGTCGTCCTCCACCGCGATAGCGACCCACTCGTCGTCGCCCAGGCAGCGGTACGCCCCGTGGGGGGCCATCTCCGCGACGCGGTTGCCCTGGCGGGGCCACGTCCGGCGGTTCATCTGGAAGTCGAGCAGCGCGTCGGCGACCGTCCACGTGGTCGGCTCCAGTTGCGACATGTCCACGTACTGGCCCTGTCCCGTGCGTCGGCGGTGCTCCAGCGCGGCCAGCACGGCGATGGCGCAGAAGAGGCCGGGCAGCGGGTCGCCCATGATGGCGCCGGGCAGCAGCGGCGGGCCGCCCGCGTAGCCGGTCACGGACGGGATGCCGGAGAGCGCCTCGACGGTGGCGGCGAAGGCCACGTAGTCGCGCCACGGGCCGCTGCGCCCGAAGCCGGTCAGCGAGACCATGACCAGCGTGGGGTTGTGCCGTCGCAGCGCGGCGTACTCGACGCCGAGGTTCTCCATGACGCGCGCGCTGTAGTTCTCGCAAACGACGTCGCTGGCGCGCACGAGGCGGCGAAAGACCTCCGCGCCCTTCGCCGACGCCATGTCCAGCGTGACGCCGCGCTTGTTGCGGTTCACCGCGTTGAACACGGGCGAGGTCTCATACGGCTTGTCTGAGGGCACCTGTCCCGCGAAGGTGCCGCGATAGCTGTCCACCCGCTGGATGGCTTCTATCTTGATGACCTCGGCACCCAGGTCGGCGAGGAACATCGTCCCCAGCGGGCCAGCCCACCATGTGCTCAGGTCCAGGACGCGGACGCCCTCCAGCGGCCCGGGCATGGCTAGACCACCCCCTGGCGACGCAGCCGCGCCAGGTCGTCGCGCGAAAGGCCGAGTCGCCTGCACCAGACCTGCTCGTTGTGCTGGCCCAGCGTGGGCGCCGCCGACGCCGCGCGCCACGGCGAGGCCGTGAAGCGTATCGCGGGGCCGGGATAGCGCATCTCGCCCGCCACGGGGTGCCTCACGCTCTCGAAATAGCCCCGGCTGTGCAGTTGCTCCATCGCCAGCAGGTCAGCCATCGAGTTGACCTTGCTGAACGGGATGCGCCAGAGTTGCCCTGTTTCAAAGCACTCCTGCGCGGTGCGCTGCTGGAACCAGGGCATCAGCAGAGCGCCCAGCGCGTCGGCGTTCTGGAAGCGGTCGCGATTGATGGTGAAGCGCGGGTCGTCCAGAAGCTCCGGCATGCCGATCATGTTGCACAGGCTCTCCCACTGGGCGTCGGTGATGCAGATGGCGGCCACGTGGCCGTCCTTGCACGGGTAAATGGTGTAGGGATAGGTGTTGGGCAGGCGGTTCCCCAGGCGACTCGTCATGTAGCCGGTATAAGCGTATGTGGTCTCCAGGAAGCGGTTCGCCGAGATGAGGCTCTCCATGCAGGAGACGTCCAGCCGCTGGCCCGCGCCGCTCATGCCGCGCCGGAACAGCGCCGCCAGCACGCCGATGGCCGCCGTCGCCCCGGCGACGCACCCCTCCGCCAGATGGCCCTGCGCCTTCAGCGGCTCCTGCCCCGGCTCGCCGGTCTGGAAGAGCCACCCGCTCAGCGCGGCCAGTGTGAGGTCGGTCATGCGCAGGTCGCGGTAGGGGCCGGTCTGGCCGAAGGGCGTGACCGCCGTCCAGACGAGCCGCTGCTCCATGCGGGCCACGCGGTCGAAGAGGGAATGCGCGGCGTCTTTCTCCGCGGGCGGCACGTCCTCCACCAGCGCGTCGGCGTCCTCAAGGAGCCGGACGAGCAGGTCGGCGCCGGCGGGAGCGCGCCAGTCCAGCGTCACGCTCTGCTTGGACGTGTCCGCGAAAAGGTGCACGACGCCTGATTCCGGGTGGGGCGTGTCTCCGGGGAAGGGGCCGAGGCGGCGGATGCCGCTGCCGTCGCCGGGCGGCTCGACCTTGACGACCTGCGCGCCGAGACCGGCGAGTATCTTGCAGCAGAGGGCTGCGGGGACGCCGGAGCTGAGCTCGACAATGCGGACTCCGGACAGAGCGCCGGACGCGGCGGTGCTGTCTGATGCGTTGGACATGAAGAGCGGCAGAGAAGCGTGCGCTAGGCGGGGGAAGCCGCGTTTTCCCGCGCCGCCAGCATCCGCTTGCCGAGCTCCTGCATTTCTTTGGTCACGGTCGACATGGCTGTGCCCATGGGGAACACGGCGGCTGCGCCCATCTCCTTGAGCTTCCGCACGTCCACGGGCGGCATGGTCCCGCCGACCACGACGGCCATCTCCTTGTCCGCACCTTGCTCCTTCAACTGGGCCAGCACCTTGCGCGTGAGGGCCATGTGCGCGCCGGACAGGATGCTCAGGCCCAGGATGTGGACATCCTCCTGCAGGGCGGTCTGGACGACGTGCTCCGGCGTGCTGCGCAGGCCGGTGTAGATGACCTCCATGCCCGCGTCCCGCAGCGCCTGCGCCACGACCTTCGCGCCTCTGTCGTGCCCGTCGAGTCCCACCTTCGCGACGAGCACCCGAATGACATTCCTGCCTCTTGTCATAGCTGCATCACTGGCTCCTTGAAGGTTCCGAAGACGCCTCGGAGGGTGCCGTATATTTCTCCCATGGTGCAGTAGGCTTTCACCGCGTCCATCAGGTAGGGCATCGTGTTCTCCGCGCCGCGCGCCGCCCGCTCCAGCGCGGCGAGGGCGGCCTTGGCCTTCGCCTGGTCACGCTCCTTGCGCACACGGTTGAGACGCTCCAGGTGGCGTCGCTTCGCGTCTTCCGGCACGTCGTACGAGGCGATCTCTGGAGGCGTTTCCTCTCTGGCGAACTTGTTCACGCCCACGATGACCTTCTCGCCGCTCTCTATCTTGCGCTGCTCCTCGTACGCCCGGCGGGCGATGAGCGACTGGATGTAGCCCTTCTCGATGCACGGGACCATGCCGCCGCGCGCGTCAATGTCCTCGATGAGCTTGGCCGCCTCGCGCTCCACGGCGTCGGTCAACGACTCGACATAATAGGAGCCGCCCAGCGGGTCAACGACGTTCGCGACGCCCGTCTCGTACGCAAGCACTTGCTGCGTGCGCAGCGCCAGCTCGGCCGTCTCCTCCGAGGGGATGGTGTACGCCTCGTCCCAGGCGGCGGTGAAGACGGACTGCACGCCGCCCAGCACGGAGGCCATCGCCTGATAGGCCACCCGCACAATGTTGTTGTGCGGCTGCTGCGCCGTGAGCATGCTGCCGCCGCAGACGACGCCCGCGCGGAACATCCATGAGCGCGGGTCTTTCGCGCCGAAGCGCTCCTTCATGATCTTGGCCCACAGGCGGCGGCCCGCGCGGTACTTGGCGATCTCCTCGAAGAAGTCGTTGTGCGTGTAGAAGAAGAAGCTGAGCTGCGGCGCGAACTCGTCCACGGGGATGCCGCGACGGCGCGTCCAGTCAACGTACGTGATGCCGTCGGCCAGCGTGAAGGCGAGCTCCTGCACGGTGGATGCGCCCGCGTCGTGGAAGTGCGCTCCCGCTATGCTGATGGAGTTGAACTTGGGCGCGTGCCTGGCGCAGTACTCAATGCTGTCCGCGATGAGCCGCAGGGACGGCTCCGGCGGGAATATCCAGGTGCCGCGCGCCACGTACTCTTTCAGGATGTCGTTCTGAATGGTGCCGCGCACCTTCGCCAGCGGGACGCCCTGCTTCTCCGCGACGGCGAAGTACATGGCGAGCGTCGCGGCCGCAGTCCCGTTGATGGTGAACGATGTGCTGACGTCCGCCAGCGAGATGCCGTCGAAGATAAGCTCCATGTCCTTCAGGCTGGAGATGGCGACGCCGACGCGTCCCACCTCGTCTTCGGCCAAGGGGTCGTCCGAGTCGTATCCTATCTGGCTCGGCAGGTCCATGGCGACGCTCAGGCCGGTCTGGCCCTGGGACAGCAGGAACTTGTACCGCTGGTTGGTGTCCTCCGCGGCGGCCAGGCCGCTGTACTGGCGGAACGTCCAGAGGCGCTGGGAGTAGGGCGTGGGGTGCAGCGAGCGGGTGTACGGGTACTTGCCCGGCTCGCCGATGCGCTCCTGGTGCGGCCCTTTAACATCCTCTGGCGTGTAGATGGGCTTGATCGGAATGCCGGACGATGATGTTGCGCCTTTGGGCTTGCCCGTCGTGCTCATCGCGTGCTCCCCTGCTTCAACGGGATATGATATGCTGCGAACGTAAGACGGATAGCCCAAGTATAGCACGGCGTTTGGCCGTGTCCAACAGGAGGACCGCCGCATGACCAGCGGAGGGATCGGGCCTTTTGCCAACATCCTCTACGAGGAGCAGGCCGGCGTTGCCATCCTCACCATCAACCGGCCTGCCGTCCACAACGCCATCAGCCTCGCCACCATGGACGAGTTGGAGACCGCGCTGGCGCACCTGGAGGCGAGCGACAGCGTCCATGCCCTCGTCCTGACGGGCGCGGGAGACAAGAGCTTCGTCTCCGGCGGCGACTTGATGGACTTCGAACGGCTGAATACGCACGACCTGGCCGCGGGCATGTCCCGCCGCATGCAGCGCATCATGGCGCGGCTCAACGGCCTGCCCATGCCTGTCATCGGCGCGGTCAACGGGAACGCATTCGGCGGCGGCTGCGAGGTGGCGCTGGCCTGCGACATCCGCGTGGCGAGCCGGGACGCCCGCATGGGGTTCCTGCAAGTGACGCTCGGCATTACGCCCGCCTGGGGAGGCCGCGAGCGTCTGCTGCGGCTGACAGGGCGGTCGCGCGCCCTGCTGCTGATGCTGACGGGCGACGTCTTCACGGCGGAGGAGGCGCACCGCATGGGCCTCGTGGACGTGCTGGCGGAGCCGGGGCAGGCCCGCGAGACGGCGCTGGCGCTCGCCCGGCGCATCGGCGCGCAGCCGCCGCTGGCCGTGCGCCTCATCAAGCAGGCCACGGACTTCGCCACGGGCGTGTCGCCGCGTGAGGCGGAGAGCATTGAGGCGGACCTGTTCGCGCGTTCCTGGCTTTCCGCGGACCACGACGAGGCGCTGCGTGCGCGCAAGGAGAAGCGCCCGCCTCGGTTCACGGGGAAGTAGAGGCCCCACCAAAAGCGAATGACACACCAAGTGACAAACGGATTCGCAAACCTCAAGGCATCCGTGCGTAACAACGCTCTAGCTGTCTTGAGGGCAGCTTCACCACGCTACGTACTTGTTTTTACCGAGGAATGGTCTAGAACCCACGACAGGCAAAAGGCGCGCAAAGCGGTCGAGGGTATCCACTTATCAAAACAATTCGATAAGTGGATTGATATATGGATAGCTTTCCTGGATGTGGAATTGGCATTCCATCAAACCAAGCTAAGCTTACGTTTGCTAGCGGCGGACCCAACGTCATCAGTCGACCGGGGCGAATGGGTCAATTATCACATGGATGCCTGGTTGTTTTGGACGAACAGCTTGCTCGAAAGATACAAGAAACTCGTGTCAAAACTGGTCCGCCAATTTGTGAGACCTGCGAATGCACAATGGCAACAAGTTGAAGATCAACTGCTTAAACGCATAAATCACATGGAGCAAGAAGTCGGAAAGCTGCGCAACCCGAGAGCTCATGGTGGTGGCGTTTTCGAAGGCCCCTTCACTAAAGAGCGGCTGATAGGTGGAATACTCGCTGGGTCTTCTGTAGACGCGCATCTGTTTGAGAACGCCGCCAGGTTGCAGGGTTTAGGGTACGTAGGCTTTAACAAATGCTTAGAAGATGCGATGAAGGAAATGGATGCCGTCAGTGAACAACTGGATACGCTAGTGGACTGGAACTTTGCTCAATCAATTTGATTAGGCTTTATGACTCTGTGACTTGCCGCTAGAGAGAAGCGCCCGCCTCAGTTCAAGGGGAAGTAGAGGGCTTCGGGGACAGAGGAGCCGCGTACATGAAAGCCTACCTGGACATTGAGACGACGGGCCTGTCGCCCCATTACGCTGACATCACGGTGGTCGGGATTTCCTTTGGCGATGTGCGGGACCAGGACGTCATCCAGCTCGTGGGCAAAGACGTGAACGCGTCCAATCTGGTCAAAGTGTTGAAAAGCGCCACATCCATCTGTACCTATAACGGCGAGCGGTTTGACCTGCGTTTCATTCACCAGAAGCTTGGGGTTGACCTCTTGGCCGACTTCGAGCACCACGACCTCATGCATGACTGCTGGGCAAGCGGACTCTATGGCGGGCTGAAGGCGGTTGAGCAGACTCTCGGCATACAGCGCAAGCTGACCGGTGTTGACGGTCTGCAAGCCGTCAGGCTGTGGTGGGCCTATGTTCGCCGCAAGGACGAGAACGCCCTGCAAACGCTGCTCGACTACAACAAAGAGGACGTGTTGAACTTGAAGCACCTTGAGCGGAAACTGAGTCTGTCCCGCCGCTCAAACGGGGCTGGATTGTAACTAAGGCCAGCCGTTCCCTGCGACAGACGGCGCAGCCCCGCGCCCCGCCAGGTAGTGTATCATTTAGGTCGTCGTCATTCCGGCGAAAGCCGGAATCCATCAGAGCGTCTCTCCCACGCACGTTTCTGGACACCGGCCTTCGCCGGTGTGACGGGTAGAGTCCCATTCCCTATCACGGCAACTTGATACACTACCCCCCCCCCGCCCTCAGGTCTGGCGCAAACGCTTTCAACAATCTACAATAGATGTAATCACGGGCCAGGCGACGGCGTCTGGCCCCTTTCGGTGTTAACGCATGCATCTTTCCGGCCTTCTGCCCCTTGTCCGCGAGGCGCTGGGCTACCCGGATGTCGCGCGGCGTCTGGCGCGCGCGCCGAGTTCCGGGCAGGCCACGGTGAGCGCCTTGGCCATCGCCGCAGCGCGCCCCGCGGTCATAGCCGCGCTGCTGACCGACGTGCGCGCGCCGGTCATGCTGGTGACGCCAAGTCCGGAGGACTCCCAGCGCCTTCAGGAGCAGGTAGAGCTGTGGCTGGGGCCGGAGCGCCCCGTGCTGCGGCTGCCTGAACCGGACGGGATGCCGTACGAGCGCCTGCTGGCTGACCCGGCCACGGTGCGCGACCGTCTGCGTGCCCTGGCGGCGTTGGTATGCAGACTGTGTCAGTCTCGTCCGGATGCGTCTACAAAGGAGGTGAAGCGTTCAGAAGTTGAACCGCCCGTCTCAGGTCGCCAGGCGTGTTGACGTTGAAACCGCTTAGCGTGAGAGAGCGTGCCTCCGGCGTTTCCTGGTCTTCGACCCATCGCACATTCAGGTCCCGCAGCACGTCGTGCAGCGCTTGGCTCTTCCGCTCCAGGGCTTTGCATATCACCCCGGCGCAGCTTCAGGCGTAGACGGCGTGAAGCGGCAGCGCCCGGCCTTCCAAGCGTGGCACGACCGCGTCATAGCCAGGGATAAGCTCCACCAGCGACTGCAACAACTTCGCCTTCAGAAACGGCATGTCGCAGGCGACGGCGACGCAGCAATTTAAGTGCGCGGCAGCGAGGCCGGAGTAAATGCCGACGAGCGGCCCGCTTTCGGCGTACACGTCCACAATAGGACGAATGCGGCCGCCGCGCGGGGGCCATGCCGTGTCCTGCCCCTGCGCCGCCACCAGCAGCACCTCGTCAGCGAGGGGCTGGACCGCGTCGAGCACGCGCTGGATGATTGGTCGCCCGTCGATTATCTCCCGGGCCTTGTTGCGGCCCAGCCGCGTACTGCGGCCACCCACGAGCACAATGGCTGTCACGGACTTCATGGGATGTGGCCAATGCCCGGCCTACGTCCGCTCACTCTTGCGGCGGACGCGGAATTCCAGGCGCTCCGGCACGCCGACACCCTTGAGCGACGACGCCATGCCGAGCAGCGTCCGTGTGATGATCTGCTGAGCGAACTCCCCGAGAGGGATGCGCTTGCCATCGGCAAACAGGTCCACGCTGTCCACCTGTCGAGCAGGACGCAGGCAGGTCTCCTCCAGAAACCGCGCGATCCCTGCGATGTCGGAGGGCGCGAACTGAGGCGCCTGGATGGGGAACGGGCGGTCCGTGACCAGCGCGACGATCTCGCTAGGGTCGGACAGCAGCTCGCCGCCAATTTTGCTGCGATAGACCTCCACTTTGGGAAGCGCGCTCTGCTTGAAATCCTCGCAAAGGACGATGTCCGTATCATGCATCCAGCGGCCCGCCATCCATTCGGGCTCGACGTTCTCCCGCGCCTCCGTGAGCCAGACCCGCCCCGGAGAGGCGATGGCGACGGAATTGCCTCCGGCCCGCGTGAAACGCCACGTGTCGGTGCCCGTTCTGTCCATCTCCACGCCATGATGAAAGTGCTTGATGGCGCCCACGTGATAGCCGCGCTCGCGGAGGGCGTTGACCACCCCCTCAAGCACGGTCGTCTTGCCTGAATTAGTCTTCCCTACGAATGCAACAATAGACGCCACGTTTGACCATCACCATTCACGAGCCTATCGAGATGTCGGAGCGACATGGAGGGGTCGGCCCTGACCATATTCGGCGACAGAGACTCCGACTCTCTCACGGGCATGATACCAAAAGCATCGGCGAACGCAAAACGCCAGACAGCTTAGACAGGCAGTCCGCGACAGTCCGAACAGAGGTCATCTATCCGCCGCAGGCTGTTTCCTTCCCCAAGCATCTCCGCGATTCTCGTCAGCATGCGACGACTTGCCACAGGTGTTCCACACCGCCTGCAACGCATCTCTTGATCGCTGAGTACGACCCTCGCCCCTCTACCGAGCTCATTCGCACTTGTAATACGAGCCAAGTGAATTGCACCGGCCTTCTTTTCGGGACACACGGGGAGACAGTCCCCGCAAGCGATGCACAGGCGTGGGTTAAAAGTGATGGATATATTCTCTTCCTCCCGGCGGGAGCAGAGCGCGCCAGTGGGGCAAGCGTGTGTGCACGCCTCGCAACTCGTACACGCGTCTGGGTTGATGGACACGATTCCGAGCGGAGAACGTGGGTGTTCCATGACGACGTCAGTGGCCTGGGGATAAGAGGCTGCCAGCGCTTCGACCGCGTGGGCCGCGGCGCCAGCCCCGAAGAGCCGCAGAGGGACTGCTGGAGCAGAGCCATCCGGCTGAGATGTTGGAGACGCGCGCGATGGGGCAGGAGGCGGAGCGTCGCCCAGTACCACACGCCCAGGTGCGTCCCCCAGCGCCTGAAGCAGTTTCCGGCAATAGTCCACTCGTCCCTGCAGGACTTGATTAGCACTTGTGGTGCACTCCGGTCCGCAGGGGCGTATCCCCACGGCGGTCGCGCCCGCCGCCAGTGACTGCAGGACAGCCGCTGCCGGGACCATGGCGACGCAAGGCACTCTCATGGGAAGCCACCCGCCTTCAACGGGCGCGTGGTCGTTGCCACATTCGAAGAGAACGGCGCACCCCGTGATGCCCTCGTCCGTCCGGAGCAAGGCGCCAAGGTGAGCCTCGAACTCCTCCGCGGACCAGCCCGGGAACTCAACGGCGCGCTGCGGGCACGCTTCCACGCAAGCACCGCAGCTCTGGCATTTGGAGCGCTCGACAAGCATGAAGCTGCCCTCCCGCCTTAGAGCACCGTGGGGACAGGCACTCACGCACTGGTCGCACCCCGTCTCGGCGGCGCACGCCTTCGTGGAAATGGTCGGCACGCACACATACGTGATTGGAGGCAGCGTGAGGAGGGCGCGGCGGCTTATCCGCTGCCGCCCTCGGGCCAGCGTCGCTTTCAGATTTTCGGGCCGGGATCCCGGAAAGGCTCGCGCATGGGCGACAGCGGCTGTGAGCAGCAGGCGGGCTTTGGCTGACGCCGAGCCGTCCGCCCCGTTACGGCAGCTCCCGATATTGACAGCCTGGATGCCCAGGGGGTCCAGGCCTGCTCGGCGCACAATGGCCTGGATCGCTGTTTCGGGCCAGGGACTGGAACAGAAGCCAAGCACGAGCCGTTGCGCGTCAAATTCATCCAGGGCGGTCGTCACACCCTGAGAAGTAGGACAGGGGCCGTCCTGAGTCAGGACCCGCAGGTCCTCATGGTGCGCGGAAAGCCATGCGGAAACATCCTGAAGATCCGAGCGCGAAGCCTTGTCCTGCGCGTCTCCGTAGAGCAGCACCAGGACACGGGACACAGACGCGCCACCGGACGTCGCGATAGGCTCCACGGAAGTCTGCACGCTCATGGTCTCCCTTAGTGAACTTTCACGGCTTCTCGAAGGCGGGAGATGAGAAAACCCGTCATGTCAACGTCGTGGGCTATCAGTGCCCATGACGCCCTGATTACCTCGGCGTAGAAGCCATCCCTGTCCCTTCTTGCGACCGCGTTTTCAAGGAAAGGCAGCCAGCGGAACAGGTGCGCCTCAAGAAACGTCTTTTGGCGGCTCAGGAGATCGAGCGCCTGGTTTACATCCACCGAGCGCCATGCCTCGGCCTCCTTGCCGCAAAGGAATGAGACGAACTCCATCTCGGTGGCGACGTGGTCGGGAGTTTCTACGGATGGGGAAGAGCGCAACCCTGCGGCGGTGTACTGCGCCTCAACTTGAACCAGCACCTTGCCTGGCGCCATGCCCCTGGGGTCCAGGTAAGGGGACTCGTGGAGAGGTACGGGTGAGCGGGCAGAGCTGCCCACAAAGAGACTGCAATAGGCCTTTTGGATGTCGCTTATCTGGAGGGGACCGAGGGCGCCCACCTCCCGCAGCAACGTGTGCCAACTTTTGTAGAACGCCAGCCCGCTTGCTTGGCGGTATGTCCTCCCCAAGTAGCGGGCTGCGTCCCGGGCTGCGTTGAGCCTTTCTTCATTGGGGTCGAGCAGCAAAACAGAAACGAACCGGTATGCTGCCTGCCGCAGCCTCGCCATGTGCGCGAGGCTAACGCTTGTACCGCGCCGCTGCTTCACCTCGCGCCCTCTTCAGGCAGCAGCTCGTAGACGACCGCCGAGAGGAAGACCAGGGCAACGCCCAGCACGAAAAGTAGCGCCGCAAATGGAACGCGCGGATTGCTGTACGCCTCGTTCACCGGATTGCCGAGCGGAGCGGCCAGGGCAAGATAGCTCACTGCGGCAAGAGCAAGCCCGGCTAGCAGTGTTGCGACGGTGAGTCCGATACGCATTTCAGCACCCCCTACTAACTCTCCTGGACATCCAGGATGGGGAACACCTTGGTGAACACGATGAACAGGAGGACTCCCATAGTGAGCAGCGCGCCGACTACAAGATACTCTACCCACGTGGGGCTGTAGAAGCCCTCGCCATAGGGAAGAAGGTTACCGACAGTGAGCGAGGGCACGACCATAAGATATCGCTTCAGGATGGCGGCCGCGTTCACCGCCAGCGCGGTAAGCACGACCAGCCACAGATAATGCTGCTTGAAGAGCGCCTGTAGGCCCGCCGCGATAGCCGACACCACGAGCAGCCCCGCGGATATCCAGAAGAGAGGCGCGTACTCGCCGGTCAGAAGGGCCCGTGTGAGCTGCCCTTCATGGTAATTGCTCCCGTAGGAGCTGGTCATCAGCTCCGCGCCGATGAAGTAGATGTACACCAGCGTAAGGCCGAGCATGAGGTTGCTCAGCCACGCGAAAGCGCCGATGCTAAGCTTGTCCTTCACGCCCAGCACCCGCCGCAGAACCGCCAGGACGATGATGAGCATCCCCGTGCCCGTGACGCCCGCCATCACCACTGAGGCGGGCGCCTGTAGTGCGCTGTACCAGCCGGTGCGGCCTTGCTGGATGCCGAAGACGAATCCGGATGTCGAGGCGGCTGTCGCGCCCACCACGATGAGGAGGATAGCCAGCGCCAGACTCGTGTGACGTCGGCGCGCTTGCTCCGCCGGGGTATTGCGATAGCCCGCGGCGACAATCCGGAGGAACCATTGCCAGCCACTGGGCCGGCGGGCCAGGGCGGCGGCATCCGGCCGGCTGTCCAGGTAGAGGTACACGGCCGTGACGATCAGCGCGCTCATCAGGCCGACAGTGAATGTCCCGAAGAAGGGTGACATCGGTCGGCCATACATCGCGAGGTTTATGAGCGCACGAAGCGGCTGACCCAGGTCCACGATAACGCTCGCGCCGCCCGCGAGAAGCGCTGCTAGCGCCAGGAGGCTGAGGGGCCTGCTCAACGGTCGGAGTTGAGGCAGCCCGCTGAGACGCACCACTGCGATAAGGATCATGGACCCAAAGCCTATGCCTGCGGCGTACAGTTCAAAGGCAATGTACAGCCCCCACGGCGCTCCGCCCATCGTCCCCACGTCTCGCATTCCCGTGACGACCTCGCCTTCCGCAAGCTGGAGCGAGTACGCGTAGAGGCCGAACGCCAGGGCTACGAGCAGGATGAGGATGGACACAATAGCGCCTGCGCCGAAGCGCCCGATGCCATACGGCAGTCCATTCGTCTCCGCACGCGTCACCATAGCTACACCTTCGCTTTCACCTTTTCGATCTCACGGACCTTGACGCTGGGCGGCTCCCCAAGATAGTACACACGCGGCTCTGTGTTCCACTCTTCCAGCAGACGGAAAGCACGGCGACTCTTGATGAGCTGGGATACCTTGCTGTTCGGGTCGTCCAGGTCGCCGAAGTGGATGGCGGAGGCGGGGCAGATGTTGGCGCACGCCGTCGTTCCCGAACCCCCGTCAGTTCGCTGCACACAGAACGTGCACTTTTCTATCACGCCCTTGGCGTGTCCGGACCCCGCTATCTTCCTGCGTTCAGGCCCGTAGGGCTTGTCCAGGTCAGGGTTGTCGTAGGGGGGCACGGCGCCGTTGGACGCCGTTTGAATGTCTTTGTCTTTCCAGTCCAGATATTGGTTCTTCTCCGGGGCCTTCCAGTTGAAGTTGTTGACTCCGTACGGGCAGGCCACTTGACAATAGCGGCACCCGATGCACCGTTCCCAGTCAGTCGCAACGATACCGTCTTGCCGCTTGTAGCGCGCGCCCACCGGGCACACCTTCACGCAAGGCGCGTTGTCGCAATGCTGGCAGGGCCGCGGCAGGAAGCGGATCTTTGTATTCGGGAACTCGCCCTCTTCAAAGCGGAAGACGTACATCCAGAAAGCAGCCTGCGGCGTGTTGTTCTCGACTTTGCACGCCTCCATGCAGGCGCGGCACCCCTGGCACCGCTCCAGGTCAATGACCATTCCGTATCTAGCCATCGTTCTTCTCCCTCGTCCTAGGCCTTGTAGACTCGCACCCTGACGTGGAAGGTGTTGTCAGCCGTGCACTGGACATATCCCTCGCCGGTGAAGAACAGCGTGTTCGGTGTCGGCCCCTGTCCCTTCGTCCACGGATGGCGAGCCACTCCGCCATAGTGATGAGGCATGCCCACCACGTCCGGGCGAATGGCCTCCGTGAGCTCCACCTTGGTCTGAATCCGCCGCGTCTCGCCTGTCACGGCGTTATGCGACTCGATCCACACCTCGTCGTCGTTCTTGATGCCGCGGGCGCGCGCCGCCGCCGGGTTGATCGCCATGCGCTGCTGGGGCGCCAGCTCGGCCAGCAGCGGGAACTGCGAGGATCGGCCCTGCTTGAACTCAATCTTCTTGTAGCTGATGAGCGTCAGGTCGTACTGCGGCGGCGACGACCACATGGTGGGCGGGCGCCACGTGGGCAGCGCCGTGTAGTCCTGCCAGTAGATTTTCTCCGCGCCCTTGGACTGCTGCGCCTTCTGGTAACGCAGCAGGTCCTCGCCATAGAACCGATGTGTTTTGCCGTTGAAAGGAGGGCTCGCGGCGTAGCCGTAGTACCTCCTGACCGGCACCGGGCCCTTGCGCTGCACGCCGTTCTTCTCGAAAAAGCTGATGCCCTCGTTAATCCCTTGGCTTTTGGCCCAGCGGTCGCAGATGTCGCGCACGGCGGGCTTGCCACTGGCGGTATTCAGTTTATAGGGGTCTTTCAGGCCGAGTTCGGTGTTCAGCCTGTCCAGGTAGCCGCCTTTGCCGTGCAGGACGCCTACCTTCTCGCACAGGTCGAGGTAGATGTCCATTTCGCCGCGCGACTGGCCAAGGGGCTGCATCACCGGCACGCGGAACGCCGTGGCGTCTTCGTACATATCGCTTGCGCCGATGGGACCTTCGTACTTCTCCATTGTCGCGGCGGGCAGAACAACGTCCGCCAGGAGGTCCGCCGACAGCGACAGCCACGGGTCAATGAACGCCATGAATTTGAATTTCTTGAAGCCTTCGAGGATTGTGGGCGTGTCTGTGAAAGAGGCCAGCGGGTTGGCGTAATGGACAATAGCTATTTCCGGTAGCTTCTCCACCCCGTACTTCGCCGGGTTGAGCATGACCTTGGCGATCATGCCCGGGTTCGTCGTCCGGATGGGGAAGAACTTGCTGGACCCGAGGGTGAAGTCATACGGCGGGTCCTTCACCTGGACCTTGCCCCATGCATCGTAGTTGGCGTGGACTTTCCAGGCGGCGTCGATGCGCAGCCCGCCAACGGCCTCGACGGCCCCCAGCAGCATCATCACCTGGTACATCGCCCGGTAGAACTGGAAGCCGAGCTCCTGCTGCGACACGTGGTACGCCATGATGCCCACGGGCCGATAGGGGAGCGTGACGCCGTCCAGGACGATTGTCGCCCCGATCATCGCCTCCTCGCCCATCTCCCTGGCCACCCGCGCGATGGCGTCCGCGGAGATGCCGGTGATCTCGGAGGCCCACTGCGGCGTGTACTGGGCTACATGCTCCTTGAACGCCTGGAACCCGGTCGTCACGGTCGCGCCATTGACCGTGAAGCTCCCCTCAAGAGCACGCTTGACGCCCTTCTCGTCGAAGGGCCTGGCCGACTTCGAGGTCTCGTCCCACACCTGTTCCTTGCCGCCGACGCGCAGGAATGAGCCATCCGATTGCACCAGGTAGGGCGCGTTGGTGTACTGCGTCAGGTAAACGCGGTCAATCGTCCCGTTCTGGACAATCTGGTTGCACAGGGCGAGACAGAACGCGAGGTCCGTCCCCGGCTTGATGGGCAGCCACTCGTCCGCGAAAGGTCCCGCGCTGCGCAGCGACGGGTCAACGATCACGCTCTTCAGGCCGCGCTCGCGCGCCGCCAGCAGTTGCTGGTTCCAGGTGAGCCAGCAGAACTTATTGCCGCCGGCGTTGGTGATGTTCCAGCCGATGGCCAGCATGTACTTGGTGTATTTGAAGTCCGGATTGGCGTTGGCGTGCGGGCCGATGGTGTATTCCGCGGCGCGGTAGCCCGCGTCAGAGCAGTAGGAGCCGTGGCCGACGTTGGTTGTCCCGACAGCGCCTCCAAACGCCCTGTCGTAGACCCCCTCCTGCTTGCTGCGCCCCTTCTGCCAGACAATGAGCTTGGAGTCCTTGGCCCGCACCTCCTTGATCTTGTTCCCCACGAGAGTGAGCGCCTCGTCCCAGGATGCCGGGCGGAACTGCCCCGGGACGCCCTTTTCGTTTGTGCGGATGAGCGGCGTCTTGACCCGGTTTGGGTCGTAGAGCGCCGTGATCTGGGCGACGCCCTTCGGGCAAAGCGTGCCCATGTTGCGCGGATGGATGGGGTTGCCCTCCAGCTTCACCACGCGCCCATTGATCTTATGGGCCAGCATGCCGCAGTCCTGCTTGCCGATCCAGCAGGTGGTGGGCACCCACTCGTCGGTGGCGGCCGCGGCGGCCTCGGAGCTCGCGGCGACCAGCGTCTCCAACTCTCCGTAAAGGAAACGACTGGCGATAACCGCGCCGCCCGCTACTGCACTGCCCTTGAGGAACGTTCTGCGTGTGACGTTCACAGCTAACCTCCAACGGTGACTTGGTCGTCGCTACCGGCCAAAGCGCCTCTCCGAACATGAGGGAGTAGTCCGCGGAAATCCAGTAGCATCGCTTTATGCTACGTGCCGTGGAACTTTGGTGCATCACTACTTGTTGTGATTTTTATCACTACTTTTCGCGATGGGGCCACCTTGCACATCCCCCGCCGAGTGATTATCAGGACAGGCTGGTCTGTGGGGGGGACGGGGGGAACTGGGCAGCGTCCGCCAGCGCTTTGTCCAGGCGGGAACGGAGTGTAATAATGGGGCATCGCAACCATGCGGGAAGGAGCGCCGGACACTAAAGAGGCGGGCTATTAAACCCAGACGAAAGGAAGGTGAATACCAGGACACCTGGGCTAAGAGACATCGTCCAAGTACCCCTTCTGCACGGCGTACTTCATCAGCTGCTGTCTGTTCTCAAGGCCAAGTTTCCGCATGATGTGTGCACGGTGGGTCTGCACCGTGTACACACTCAGATGGAGGGCCTCCGCGATCTCCTGATTGGTGAAGCCTTTGGCGATGAGCCGAAGCACCTCGCTCTCCCTGCCCGTGAGGCCATCGTCTCCCGCCTTGAGGGCTTTGTCCCGGAAACGGTGATATTCACTCACCACATGCCCGGCCATCTGCGGCGTCAGGTAGACACCACCTTGAAATACCGAACGGATGGCGCCGACCAGTTCCGCCGATGTCTCACCTTTGAGGATATAGCCGGACGCGCCTGCCGCCAGCATCTGGAAGAAGTACTCCGAGTTCTCATGCACTGTCAGCCCCAGCACGCGTGTGCCCAGGCCCATGGCGACGATGGCCCGCGTCGCCTCAATGCCATTCATCAGCGGCATGGTGACGTCCATCAGGACGATGTCGGGGCGGTGCTGCCGGACCATGTCAACGGCCTCTTGTCCGGTCTTTGCCTCCTCCACGACATTCAGGTCCGTCTGGGCTTCCAGCAGTGCGCGCAAGCCTTCACGCACCATGGCGTGGTCGTCAACCAGCAGCAGGCGTATCTTTTCTTCGCTCATGTCCATTATCCGAGTACAAGGGGATGCTAAAGGAGACTCTAGTGCCTCTCCCCGGCTCCGATGTCACCGATAGTTTTCCGCCCAGGAGCGTAGCCCGTTCCTCCATGCCCAGAAGTCCGAAGCTCGTCAGTCTGGAGCTGGAGGATGCGCCCTGCTTGACTTGCTGAAAGCCTTTGCCATCATCCGCGACTTCGCCGAAGAGCACACCATCTTCCACGCGCAGCGTAATCTTAGCCTGCTTTGCCTCGGCATATTTCGCCACGTTGACGACGGCCTCCTGGACGATGCGGAAGACCGCTGTGTCCATCGCGGGGGGTAACGTCCGCGGGACATTTGCCGCGGTTACGACCGCCTCGGTCCCCACGCGTCGAAGATGCGTCTCGGCGTAGGACCGGATTGCCGGGACCAGCCCTAGGTCATCCAGGACGGGAGGGCGCAGGTCTCCGACGAGCCGACGGGTCTCCGCCAGGGAACTCTCCGTGGCTTGCTTCGCCCGCTTGATCATCTGTCTGCCGCGCGCGTCCGCGTCCGGCACCATCGCTTCGACGGCCTCCAGGCTCAGCATCACCGACGTGAGCCGCTGCGCGAACTCGTCATGCAGCTCACGGGCTACGCGCTTCCTCTCCTCTTCCTGAGAAGAGATGACTTTCTCCATCAGCTCGCGCCGCATGGCCTCCTTGCGCTCCAATTCGCGCGCCATGAGGTTGAAGGCGCGTCCCAACTGTCCCACCTCGTCTTCTCCCGGCGAGGTTATCCGTTGGGATAAGTCGCCCTGGGCGACGGAGTGGACGCCGGCAAGCAGTCGGCTCAGGGGGCGGGTCAAGTAGTAGCTCAGCATGTAGGACACTGCGAGGGTGAGCGCCACGACCACAACGACGAGGCCTACCAGATTCCTGGTGTTCCGCGCTACAGCGGCGTCCAGACTTTGGGCCGACATGCCTATCCTGACCGCGCCAGCCTTCCCGCCGAAGACGGGAACGGCTATGTCCCGGATGGGTCCCTCCTCCGTATCCAGATAGCGCAGTTGCACCTGTTCGCCCGGGAGGAGCACATTGGCTTCCAGCAAACCACGGGGGACACCCCTTCCGAATGTGTTCGCACGGACCTCGGAGGATGAGCTCAAGATAAGGACATACCGTACGTCAGCGTTGTTGATTTTCGTGCGGTTCACCACGTCGTAGAGCCCGACAAGGTCGCCCGTAAGCAGGAGGTCCGTGCTGTTGGCCGCCAGGTCCTTCGCTATGGCCTCCCCGCGCGTCTCAAGCTCATTCCCCAGGATGCGTCGCATGTCGTTCCGGGCATAGAATACCGCGATGATTCCAAGCAGAAAGACAACGGCGGCCAGCAAGAAGACGACTTTGGCGCGGAAGCTGACACTGGGTATCTTCACTGCGGAATCCCTAGCGAGCAGCCGTGGCTCGCAGCATGGTTTCTATACTGTCATAGGCCCGGGCGTCCGGCGCCGTGAAGGAGTCAATGCCTAGTCGCGCAAGCACTCCTCGGCCTTCCGTGTCCGCGCTCATTCCAAGGAAGATTGCTTCCAAACTCGAGCGTAGATCTGGCGATATGTTCGGATGCACCACTACGGGGTTGATTCCATAGGCGGGAGACTTCCACACCACCTTGACCCTGGAAGCCATCGAAGGGTCCTGCCGCACCATGGAGTCGTACACCAGACTATCTATTGCCGCGCCGTCCACCAGGCCATCCGCGACCGCCTGCACCGACTTGTCGTGGCTGTACGTGAATATGAAATCCCTGAAAAACCGCTCTGGAGTTTCGCCCATCTCGGAGAGGACAAAGACCGGCACCAGCCTGCCGGAGTTGGACAGAGGGTCGGTGAATGCGAAAGTCTTGTGGCGCAGGTCTTCCCACGTGCGGACCGGACTGGTGGAGGGGACGACGAGATATGAGTTGTACGTTGTCTGACCTTTGACCACTGGCACGACCAACGGCTGCATGCCGAAGTCCCGCCGTCCTATGACGAAGGCGCCGCTGCAGACGAGCGCCAAGGATACGTCCCCTGAGCGGAGGAGGGCGTTGGTTTCCGCATAGCTCTTGCTTTGGACGATCTCGATAGGACGGCCAAGACGCGTGCTGAGATAGGAGGCCAGCGCCTGATAGTTCTCAAGAGTGGCCCGGGGCGACAGCACGGCGGCGATGGCAAAGCGCATGCGAGACGTGTCAGGGCGGTAGAGCGGCGCGCCATCATTAGAGGAAAGATTAGATAGGGATATGTCAGCGTCCGCCGACCAGCCGCCCACATCGTACCGGGTGGCCAGAAGCATTGCCCCTGCGGCAACGGCCAGAATGGCGGCCCATAGTGCCAAACCCGAGACACGCATGATTGGCCTCTCCCCAGTCGCCCTCCCTCTCCCGCGATGCATTTTAGCACATCTATATGATGCGCACGATTATCGCCCCTTGAAGATCGATCACTCGCACTTGGCCGTGGAAGCCATCACCGAGTGAACTAGGCGAATCGCAGCGGACAGGAAATCCTCTGATTCAGATCCCCGCCAGTCTGATGCGCATAATCCAGATGGCGTTCGCGATTACCTGCCTGTTCCCTGCTGACGTGCGCAAGACTGCCAGATAGCTCATGTCAACGGGAATTACGGCCTGTGGGCGTGTGGCGCTGACCATAAAGGAGTCCCTTTGGAGCGCGCCGCCTGACGGGTTTGTCGTTGTCCAGGGAAAATGTCAAGGTTTACTGTTCAGCGATTCTGTCAGTAGGGCCCTCTTCGCCAATGGGGCGTAACCGATTCCGCGCTTAGCCTGAAACACCCACCAAGGCCTCCGCATAGCTTTCTGCCTCGGGTCTGCCTTCGTCGAAGACCTCGAGCCTGTCCCGCCCCGTTGCACCGCTGCAAGACGGGCATCCATGAGACGCTTCAGGGTAGCGTAGCCGATGTCCAACTCCACGGCGGCCCTTCGCCTGGACAGGCTTCCCTCCCCGAGGCGCTCGACGACGGCTGCGAACTGCTCCAAGAAGCCGTCCCGCTCGATCACGTTTGGCCTGCCGATACGCCTGCCCTCCCTGCGGGCCCGTTCCATCCCCGCCCGCACCAGCTTGCTATGTTTGCTTTTCCTGACAGGGTCCTCGTACCAGATCGTGTCTCCCGCCAAGGGGCCGGGCACCACGAGACTCCGCGGGCGTCGCTCACGCACAGCGGCCAGCGGGCACAGGTCTTCCCAAACCACAGGCGGGTTGGTCGCGATGGCCTCGGCCTGGGCACGGAGCGTCGCCGCTAGGGGCGGTGCGTCCTGAGGCGTGAGGATCTTCCCTCGATAGGACACCAGGATCCGCCCGTCCAAACGCTCCTGAACTTCCACGCGGGCACCCGCGTAGCTGGGCCGGTCGGCATCAGGAAAGAGCTGCAGGACGCGCCCGTTGTACTGCACGGTGTTGTCCCGAGCCACCTGACGTCGCTCCTTGATGCACAGCACGCCGTCCACGTCCAGTCCATCGTCGGGCTGACGATAGGCCGGTCCCGCCTCTGCCGCGGGCACACCGAAGCGCTTGTTGAAACGGGGCAGGAACTCCTCGAGGACACGATTCGCATCAGTCAGGGTGTTGGCACCCGCCAATCGCAGCTCGGCTACCAGCCGGCCCTGGAAAGTCCCGTTGGCCCGTTCCACCCGTCCCTTCCCCTCGGGACTCAGGGCGAAAATCTGGGTGACTCCGAGCTCTCGGAGGGCTCGCGCGAACTGGGTGCGGCCCTGGTGGGCACCAGGTCTCTCCTCAGTGGTGGGAATTCTGGAGACAAAGGCAGCATGCCGGTCCGTGTAGACCGCTAAGGGGATGCCCCACTTCCGCACGACGCCTCGGAGCAGGAGCAGATAGCCTTCCGTGGTCTCCTGTTCTTGGAAGATGGCATGGGGCGCTCTCCCGGTCGCATCGTCGATCGCCAGATGCAAGGTCAGCCTCGGACCGCGCTCCTCCAGCCAGGCATGATGGCTGCCGTCCATCTGGAGCAACATCCCTTCCTGCGGCATGCGTTGTCGTCGCATCCGGTGCCGAGGAGGACGCCGATGCCGGGGGCTGGGCAGCCCCGCTCCCACCAGGAGCCGCCGCACAGTCGAGCGCGACACCATCAGTCCCTCACGCTCCGCCAGCAACTCAGAGAGATGCGTGTAGTTGATCCCCCCGTAGCGCTCTCGGGCCATAGTCACCACCTGCTGCCGCGTCGCCGTAGGCGTAGCGTTCAGGGGCACCCGGCCGCGGTTCCCATGAGCGAGGGCGGCGGCGCCTTCCTTTCGATACGCCGCCAGAAGTCGCCACGCATGGCGTTCACTCACCCCGAGAACCTCTTTCGCCTCTCGCATGGACCAGCGCCTCTCCAACACCTCGTTCAAGATCTGTAACCTGGTCTGCTCTTTCGTGGTCAATGTCAGTCGATGAAAGGACTGATATTGACCACGACCAGTTACCTACTGACAGAATCGTAGACCAACGACAGACAGGCGCTGTCAACCGGCATCAAGAAGGATTACCTTCTGTCATCTCCAATGCGCAGGCGGTAGCCCGATTTCAGCAGGCCTTGATAGATGGGGCGTTGCCCGTGGGAGCCGCACCAAACTGAAACGTGGGGAGAGGGGAGAATCACCGTGCCGTCGCGCTCATGGAGACGTGCTTTTCCTGTGGCTGGATCAAGAGTAGCGAATTTCTGGCGGTAAACACCCTCAATGATCACGTGAACTTTTTGCAGACACCACACGGTCCTCCGTTGGGACCAGGGACTCTCGCTTAGCGGAACCCCAAGTTGTCCAACTAATGGGG
>JAUSIH010000070.1 GCA_030648205.1 Dehalococcoidia bacterium
GTGCACAGCGGAGTGTATCTCCGACGCCGCAAAATTAGAGAAGCGCGGCACACCCGTGCTCGCTGTCGTCACTGGTGAGTTCGAAAGTTTGGGAAAGGCATGCGCACGAGGACGGGGTTATCCTGATATTCCGTTCCTGATTTTGCCGCATCCATTCGAGACTCTGCCCCCGGAAGTAGCGAGACGTTTAGCAGATGAGACGTTTACCAAGGTGGTCAACGGCCTGACCACTCCCCTCAAAGACCGTCCTGTCCAGCCTGCGTAATGTTTCTTGCATGCCAAAACCTGGACTTGACGCATTAGGGAGGTTGCGATATGTCGTCTCGCGTTGATCGAGTCATGGTGAATGACTCCTATGACGATATTTATGAGTTTGCTCGTTCCCAAAATTGGACTGATGGGCTCCCTATCGTGCCTCCCACGGAAGAACGAGTAGCCCGGATGCTGGGTGACCGGCCTCCTGTAAAGGTAATAGCTCAACTAGAGCCTCAGAATGGCGAAGCCACTTTAGAACGTCTGGCTGTCAACGCGGTGATGGCGGGGTGCCTGCCATCTTACTTTCCCGTAATCATCGCTGCTGCCGAGGCCATGGCGGATCCATTGCTGGGCATGTACCACGTGAACACAACTACAAATTCCGTGGGTCTCTTATCTGTCATCAATGGTCCCATCCGCCACAAACTTGGAATCAACGGGAGCTACGGGTGTTTTGGACCAGGATGGCATCCCAACGCAACAATTGGTCGGGCCATTCGACTGATTCAATTGAACATTGGCGGGTCGATTCCGGGACCAGTTTCCAAATCGACTATGGGCTCTCCGTGGCGGTACACGGGTGTTATTGGGGAGAACCAGGAGAAAAACCCGTGGGAGCCGTTGCACGTGGAGCGCGGGTTTCGGCCGGAAGATAGCACCATTTCGATGCTCGGCGTGGCCAGCTTCTGCAACCTTTCAGATATTTGGAGTAGGACGGCGGAAGACATTTTGACCACCTTGGCGTCGGCCATGCGATGGCCAGGTATTCATGTTATTCGCTACCACAAAGGCCATAATCTCATCGTCTTGAATCCCGATCACGCAGCCATTATGCATCGGGATGGATATTCCAAGCAGTCCGTACGCGAGTACCTGTTTGAGCACACGAAACGTATTCCTCTCTCGGACTTCTCACGCCCTGAGCAGGAGCGATTTATCAAGGGCGGAAGGGTCGTTGACAATACGGTCCAGGGTGCCCCAAGCCCGGATAGTTTTATTGTGACTGTTGCAGGCGGCAACGGAGGCCTGCATTCATTGTTTCTGCCGAGTCTCACATCATCAACGATGGTAACTCGACTTATCCCCGAATAGCTCCGATGATAACCCTCGAAGAAAGCTCACGCATGTCTTGACTCAACAATCTGTAGCTGGCAAGCGAACAAAAACAGTCACAGGGAGGGTTTTATGAAGAATCAAGGTGCTGGTTTCTTTCTAAGCTGTCTCGTCACGGTTGGCATCATGGCGCAAGCTTGCGCCCCGCAGACAAATCCCTCCCTTCCCGCCGCTGCCAACACTCCCGTGACTCGTCCCAGTCCCGCTGTCCCTCAGACGACTGTCCCGACGCCTGGGCCGCGAACCCCGACTGCGCAGCCTGCGCCTGCTCCTGCCCCATCGCTATCTGGCCCAACTTCCACTCCCACTACTGGCAAAGCTGCACCCAAGCGTGGCGGGGTACTCCTCGTGGCAACTCACGGAGATCCCGACACTTATGATGTTCATCAGGAGACCGGGCTCCCGACTATCATCAGCCTTCGAAATGTCTACGAAGGACTTGTCAAATACGATTATCTACGTCACAGCGAAATCGTACCCGAGCTCGCTGAACGCTGGGATGTCAGCGCGGACGGCACCGTTTATACATTCCGTCTGAGGCCAAACGTCAAGTGGCACGACGGTAAGCCCTTCACCGCGGACGATGCCGCCTTCAGCATGATGCGGATGGCCCATCCCGAAAATTACAACGCCATCAGCCCAAGGGGTTCTGCTCTCCTGGCTGCACTGGACAAGGTGGATGTAATAGACCCCTCCACTATTCGTGTGACATTAAAGATCCCTTCCGCGTCCTTTTTGCCCAGCCTTGCGACCGACTGGATTCTCATGATGCCCAAGCACACGATTCAAGCTGCGGGGGACATGAAAAGAACCGTCAACGGTACTGGGCCCTTCGTTTGGGTCAAACACGACCGAGGTGTCAGCATAGAGTTGGTCAAGAACAAGGCCTATTATGACCAGTCCTTGCCCTATCTGGAGGGGATAACGTTCTACACCATCCTCGACGGCAATACTAGATTCGCTGCGTTTCGCGCCGGACGAGTGAGAATGACCTCCATGGGCGGGTCTTCCCTGTCGTCTCAGCAGGCAGATATCCTCCAAAAGGAGATGGCGGACAGGGTGACCGTGAAGGAGCATTCCGCGTTGGCGCGCTTCGTTCTATTGACGAACGTAGCTCGAGAACCGTTCAACGACCCGCGGGTGCGGCAGGCCGTACACCTCGCCCTGGACCGCAAGAACCTGATAAAAGTGGACGCAAACGCGGGCGTCATCGGCGCCGCGATGCCTTCGCAAGGCGCGTGGGGCTTCACGCCCGACGAACTAGGCAATTTGCCGGGGTACCGCCAGCCTAGGGACGCAGACGTGGCCGAGGCGAAGCGGCTTTTGTCGGAAGCAGGTTACAGCAAAGGCCTCAAAGTCGGGATCCTTGGCCTGGCCGGACGGAACCAACTGGCGCCGGTCGTTCAGCAGCAAATGGCAGCGGTTGGAATCAACATACAACCTATCGAGGAGAACGTGCTTCCTGTCGTTTACGAGCGGTTTGCGGCAGGCAGATTCGATTTGGCCCTGTTTCCTTTTTCGGAAGCCCTGGACGATCCTGATCTCTTCTTCGCGCTCTATACTACTGGCAGCACCCGGAACTACGGCGGGTTCAGCGACAAGCAAATCGATGAGCTTTTTCAGCAGGAAAAACAAACGCTTGACGTAGCCCAGCGCAAGGCATTGGTCCGGAAGGCGCAGCAGCGCCTTCTCGATTTGGCTGTCCACCCTATCCTCTTCTGGAACGTGTCCAAGCGAGCCTGGTGGAACGAGGTGAAGGACTATCTTCCAGCGCCAGGCTCTTTCGTGAACCTGAAGATGGACAGAGTCTGGCTGGACCGCTAAGCATTTTCAACCACCATTGGCACGAGGGCAAACAGATCTCTGGGGTTCTCTTGCATCTGGGTTGGTCGTTCACCACATGCATAGGGGAAACAGTGACCTTTCAACCAGAACGCAAGAGAACCGCGCGGCCTTCGTATAGACGGCTGCGGCTGACGCCGATGGAAGCATGAGATGCATGCATCGGCAACGAGTGGCCCAGGAACCTCGGCGATAACAACGGCCGGTTTTAGGACGACCTCCGCCTGCCGGCAGATTTCAGGGAGACATCACCATGAAGTTGCATGCCTACCTCCGCATCGGCTCGTCCGACGAAACGTCAGCCTACGGACCCGAAGCGCAGCGAGAAGACATAGAACAATGGGCTGCCCGGGAGAAGGACTGCAAAATTATCGGATGGCGGCGGTTCCCGGATAGCGGAGCCCTCTCCGACCGCGAGGAAGTGGACAGGCTCGTACAAGAGGCGTACCGCCTAGTTTTCGCAGGACTTCTTGACGGCGCCATCTTCGGGCGTGAGGACCGCCTGTCACCAAAGAGCCCTACATGTTTGTATTTCCAGCAATCCCTTGAGTCGGAGGGCGTACAGGTACTTAAAGCGTAGCCCGCTGGCCGAGGAAAGTCTGCTCACCCGAGGGAAGGGAGGCCGCGAGCGCCCGCCCTGTACGCTCCAGATTGACGCCAGTTCATTGTCCAAGGAGAGATGATGCTTATCCGCAACGGCACGTGGGACAAAGAGACTGAGGTGGTGGTGGTCGGCTTTGGCTCCGCCGGGGCCGCGGCGGCGCTCGCGGCTCACGAGGCGGGCGCCCAAGCGGTCATCCTGGAAAAGCAGAGGTTCGGCCTGGGACCCGAGGCAGGAAACCACTACTCCACGAGCCACATGTCCGGAGGCGTTTTCCTTCAGCCAACGGACAGACAGGCCACGCTGCAGTACATGTCCGCGCTGTCGCGGACCGATAGCGGTCATATGTACACGCCGCCCGGAGGTTGGACCGAGGACGATCTACTCCGGGCTTATACGGACCAGGCGCTGGGCAACAAGGACTGGGTGGAGAAAATGGGAGCGGAGCTGACCCTGGTGGGCGAGGGGGCAGAGCACAGCTTCCCGGGAGTCGAAACGTTCCGCAGCTATCGGTTCCGGGACTCGGGGCTGGGAATGATGCGCTTTTTCGAGAACATCGTCAGGCAAAAGCAGATTGAAGTGATGTACTCGACAAGCGCGGTCAAACTCCTTCAGAACATGGATGGTAAAGTGGTCGGAGTGCAGGCCGCGACCGGAGAGGACAGCCGCAAGACGATATCCATCAGGGCCACAAAGGGCGTTGTCCTAACCCTGGGCGGATTCGAGTTCGACGAGCAGATGAAGCTGAACTACCTCAGGTCCTATCCCGCCTACTTCACCGGGAGCGAGGCGTGCGCCGGCGATGGCGTGCGCATGGTCCAGGACGTGGGCGCGCAGCTGTGGCACATGAACTGCGTGTCGGGCCGGTACGTGGCGAAGTTCCCCGAGTTTCCCAACGGCATCACCATGTGGGTGGGGATGAGGCGCTCGGGAAAGCCGTGCGGTTTCATCCTGGTGGACAAGTGGGGCCGCCGTTACACCAGCGAACGGGTCAAACCACATACGTTGTACTACGAAGGTGGCCTCTTTGATAGCCAGAAGTTGGACTTTCCGCGCATCCCCAGCTACTGGATCATCGACCGAAGGCGCATAACCGCAGCGCGATTGTCGATCCAGACCAGCGGCATCACCGGCCCGATGGGCCGTTACACGTGGAGCAGGGACAACTCCGCGGAGATTGAGCGGGGCTGGATCATATCGGGGGACAGCCCACGCGATCTGGCCGTTAAGATTAGCATGGACCCTAATGTCCTGAGCAAGACCATTGCCACCTACAACGGCTACTGCGCCGCGGGTTGCGACCCGGACTTCAGCCGCGCCGAGGACGACCTCACCCCTCTGAACGAGCCGCCGTACTACGCCGTCCGCGTATGGCCCGGAGGGCCAAACACCCAGGGTGGCGCTAAGCGGAACGCAAAGGCAGAAATACTGAATGTGGATAATGAACCAATCCCAGGCCTTTATGGAGCGGGGGAGTTCGGGTCAATGTTCGGCATGCTCTATCCGTCGGGCGGCGGAAATGTCAGCGAATGTTTTGCCTTCGGGCGCATAGCCGGAGAGAGCGCCGCCCGCCGCAGGGGGTAGAGACCGCCACAAGGATGCTGAATGGCGATGATCTTCACGGTCGGGGCAGAATTGCAATGAAAACCAGAGCGAGGGGACCCTACCTCTCCGGACCGGAGCCGTGCTAGAGCTCGGAATGGGTGTTTCGCGAGTTTGAACAGGAATCCGTTTGTCTTATTGACCTTTCTGCAGAAGGCGTGTAAGGAGACTGCGCTGACATCTACACCACCAGTCCCAGATAGGTATCGCGGGGGAGTTCGAGTCTCCTCCGTCTCCACCATGACAAACCGTGGTGGCTGCTTCACCAGGAGCGGACTCACTTGAAATGGTCGCCTTCGCGCCCTCTGGTGGAGGCGTTTCTTTGACAAGGAAGATGCCTGCGCCCTAGATGGTGGTCGCCACACTAGTGGTCTCTACGACTTGGGAGAAGGGCGGAACTGGGGGATGACACTGGTCCGTAGGAACTGGTAGCCAAGACCCGGCACCGTGACGATATACCGTGGCTCCTTCCAGTTATTGTTCAGTTTGAGACGCAGATTGCGAATGTGGACGTCGACAACGTTGCTGCCCAAGTCGCGGTCCGGACCCCAGAGGTGGTCGGCAATTGTGTCCCGGCTCAGGACCTCCCCCGGGTTGGCCGCGAAGAGATAGAGCAGCGTCATTTCCACAATGGTGAGGTGCAGCTCGTGTCCCCCGGCGCGGACCGACCGGGTCATGATGTCGAAGTCCAGATCGCCCACAGTCATAACAGGTAAGACCTCAACGTTGGCCTTATGGATCCGACGGGTAACCACCACCGCGCGCGCCAGCAACTCCTCAGGCGCGAACGGCACGGTAAGGATGTCCTCCGCCCCCGTGTCAAAAGCATCCAGCTTAGTCTTGAGGTCGCTTCGACGGCTTAGTACAATGACAGACACGCTACCCGGCGGCGATGGGCGCCTGCTGAAGCTCGCAACGGCCTCAATCCCCCCAGCGACATCCATATCAAGAACGACGATGTGGGGTCGCCAGGTTTCTACCAAGTCCGTGGCCTTCGACACGTCATAGGCGTCCTGCAGCTCAAAGGAACCATGATTGAGTGCCAAGCGCATCGCGCCGGCGAGCGTCCGCTGGTCCGTGACCAAAAGGGCCCGGGGGCGAGGGCTAGGAGACAGATTGTTCAGCATGAAATCCTCCTGCGAAACCGGACACAAGAAACTAACAAGAGATGGTTTTAGTATAGACATTAAAAGAGTACGTGAATAATCCCCCGTGTGAATGAAGGCTCTTCATTAGGAGGCTTCATGAATTCCTGTCATTAAATGTTGTAGGATCATCGTAGCTAAACGACCAGCAAGTGAGGCGCCTAGGTGGTGCTACAAAAAAGGGTAGTGGACTGGGCCGGTTACCATAGTCTGGAATATGCAGAGTGGTAAACGGTCGTGCTCACGGCGCATACCCTCGCCTTGGGGTGCTCCTCGTCGGCTTTAGTCCGGTTGTCCGAGCCGGCATCCGCGCCATCCTGGCCGGAGACGAAGGCATCGAGGTCGTGCGGGAAGTGGAAGACGGCGCAGATGCCTTGGACGAGATCAGGCGGGCACACGACACGGAGCAGCCGATCCAGGTAGTGCTCACGGAGACCCGCACCACCAAGCAGGACGGCGCGCGGGTCACCATGGTGATCAAGGACGAGTTCCCCGAGATGGCTGTGCTGGTACTTGCGGAAAACCCGAACGATTCCTACGTCCTCGACGTCATCCAAGCGGGCGCCGGCGGCTATATCTTTTTAACCAACACGACTCCCCGCGACCTCCTAAACGGCGTTCATGGCGTCATCGAAGGCTGGACCCAGATGAAAGCCGCGCCGCTGCGAAGCGCAGTGGAAGCCCTGATTCAGAATCGCCGCAAGACCCTGGCCAAGCTTGCGGCGGAGGCGCACCTCACGGAGCGCGAAGTGGATGTGTTGCGCTTGCTCGGCAATGGCGACTCGAACAAGGTCATTGCCGAGGCCTTGAATATCACCCTCGATACCACGAAGAAGCATATCCGAAAGGTGATCGCGAAGCTCAGGGCGCGCAGCCGAACGCACGCCGCCGTTATTGCCGCCCAGGCGGGAACACAAGACAAGCCTGTCCTTGGCGCCACTTACCCCGAAGCTCCGACAATACCCGGCCGGGCCTTGCCGTGTCTTGAGCGCCCATCGTAGGACCCCGACCAGCGGATGCTCGGTCCGGGCTGGGGCGGCTAGCCCCTATCGATGTTTCCACACGGCTAGCCGCTGCGAAGAGTCCTCCACCCGCGCCCCGCAGTCTGAAGTCCGCCTATGATGCGGTCATCGAGGTATTGCGTCGCCACTAACATTGATTGTGATTATCAGCGAGTTGATGGCGTCCCGATCTCCCGCATAACAGCCTCATGACCCAATGCCAAGCGCGCCCCATTGTCCCTCTATCTGTTGAGTCGGCTCGTTATCGCCGAGTTCCGGGCTCCTTGATCTCCCCGTCCAGCCCTGCTATCAGGGAAGGCGGCCGCCAGTGAGTACTAAGCTGCTCTAGCCAGGCGCTGGACCCGCTGTTCTGCACCCAAAACCGCGATCCCGGAGGGGACGCAAAGTTTTCCATCACTTCGGGGCGAGTGGACTCGCCCCGAACGACACCGCCTCATGCTAAACTACTCATACGTTCAATTCGTTCGTCAAACCGCTACGCCAGGTAGCAAGGCGGATGTAGGTGGCGCGGGTTTCTCTCAGAACGGCAGGGATCATGTGCTAGCCACAAACCGCACGCACCAGCACTGGCAGGCCCCGCTGAACAAAGGTGATCTGTGTCACTGAGTAAAGGTAGCCGGTCAGGATGGTTATTGGGTCGGTAGCGGCTATCTCGCTGGCTGCGGTGGCGTCTTCGTCAGCCCGCCGACAATCTCTCCCCAGTGGTCCTCCATCATCTTGTGGCGCTCCTCGTCAGTGAGCCACGGCTGATTCATGGCGTTAAGGTAGTGCACCACCACCAACGGTAGCTCCTCCATCCCCAACATCTTCGCCTGGGCGCGGGCCGCCAGCGCGAAGCCGTCCTGCACGAAGGTCACCGTCGGGATGCCCCTCTTCTCCAGTTCCACCGCGTCGCGCACACTGCTCGACGTGCACGACCCTCATTTGCCGATGCCGTTGACCACCACGTCAGATGTTGCGGCCAGCTCGTCAATGATTGCCTTCGGGGCTACGCGTGAGAGCAGTGGCTTGGTCCGGCGTACCGCTCCCTTCAGCTTGAAGCGCTGCTGGAGCAGCCCCTGCAATATCTCCGTGTCGTGCTCGAAGAAAGTGTCGGACGCCCACCCCTTCTCGTTGTGCAGGAAGCCGACCGTCTTGCCGCTGAGGTCAGCGCCGCGCGGCGCGAGGCGGTGCGACATCTCCCGCTTCCGCACCTCGCCGATGGGGCTGAAGACTCGGATCTTTGCGCTGGTTGTCATGACCTCACCCCCTTGGATGATCCCATTCGCCCGTTGGTGCTCAGCTTGTCGGACCATGAGCGACGCCGGCCTTTACGTGAAACGCGCCCGCGGGATGTGCTTCACCTCCGACATGACGGCCTTGCGGTCTTCGCCGGGCCGGATGACGGGCTTGGACACGGCCAAGCCGCCCTCCGCGCCCCAGCCCGGGCAGACGACCGACCAGCCCTTGTCGTACCGGCCCGTCACGGCCACGTGGATGCACGCGGCGTCCCACGCCACGGGGCACATTGTGTCCATGTTCCCCTGGTCCACCCACGGGGGCCACGTGGCCCACCAGTTGCGCGGCTCCGTCATGCCGGGCTTGTAGGGCTTCATCTCCCTGAGCGGACGCCGCGCCACCTCGAACAGGTAGCGTTTGACCGCCTCCCGGCTCCAGCCGTTCTTCGCCATGATCTCCGCGCCGTAGGCCGTCAGCCCCACGAATATCTCGCCGCCCGCCGACTCGGTGCTGTTGTTGCTGCCCGGCGCGGACATGTGGTCGGCGATGATCTTCAGATAGCTGGTGGGCGTGTAGTCGGAGCGGAGGGTGATGACGCTGTGCGGCGCCTCGCAGGCGAAGACGGTGACGGCGCTCCGCTCCGCCGGGATGCCGTAGTCCGTGTGCATGGGCGGCCACGGGCTGTGCTCAATGTCCTCCGCGATGAGGAAGCAGAACCTGCCGGGATGGCCGAAGGTCTTCTTGCACGGCTCGCCGGGATAGCCGCCGCCGATATTCCACAGGATGAGGCGTACTGCGCGGCCTATGCTGGCGTTGACGGCGGAACCGCCCCCGCCGAAGACCGTCTCCTGGGTCGCGAACCCCAGCTCGCGCACGATCGGCCCGCTCACGATGGTGAGCGGCTCCACCATGTTGGTGGTGGTCTGGACGCCGGGGAGGTTGAACGGCTCCTCCAGGAGCGCCTCCAGCGCCGCCAGCACGACGGGCATGTGCTCCGGCCTGCACCCGGCCATGACGCAGTTGATCGCGACCTTCTCGATGGTCGCCACGCCCTGCCGCGGCGCGACCTCGCCGATCTCCTCGCCGGGGTCGCGCCGGATATAGTCGAGGAAGGCGTTGATGCCGTCCTCCGTGGGCGGATAGACGGGCAGGCCGTCGGTCCACCGCTGCTCGACCGCGAAGCTGGCCCACTCCGCCCACGAGCCTATCTCAAAAGACGCCGATTTCAGAGGCATTGTTCAGTCTTACTCCGCGTCAGAATCCCGCGGGCTATCTGTCCTTCCACACGACAGCGGGGTCGCCCCACATGCGCCACTGAGTAGGCTCCAGGTTCTTGACCCACGGCTGCACGATCGCGTAGCGCTCCGCGTTGTTCATCCAGATGAACGGGTACTGCTGCCATATCTTCTCCTGGATGTTCAGCATCATCGCCTTGCGCTTGGCCGTGTCGAGCTCCATGCGCTGCTGGTCCAGCAGCTTGTCAATCTCCGGATCGCTGAAGCCGATGTAGTTGCGGCCCGCGCCCGTGTAGTAGCGGGTGTAAAGCTGGTCGTCCGGCTCCAGGGCCGTGTTGTACCCGCGGGAGCGCAGGAACCAGTTGCCGCTCGTGTCCTGGTCGAACCACTGCGCCTGGTCCATCATGTGGATGGTCTTGATGTCAACGTATATCTTCTTCCAGTTGCTCTTGGCGACTTCGGTGTTCGTCAGGTTCACCCAAGGGTACGAAGCGGTGCCCTCGGCTTCAAGGACCAGCGGCTTGTCCGGCCCGTAGCCCAGCTCCTTCATGAGCTTTTGCGCCTCGGCGATGTCCTGCTGGCCCTCCGGCGTGTTCTTGGGCCGGAAGCCCTCCCGCTTCATGAGGTCCTGCTCGCTCCACGTCCAGCCCGGGAAAATCTTCCAGAGCATAGGGCCGCTGATGAATCCGCCGCCGCCCAGGTTGATCTTCTGTGCCTCCTGCCGGTCCACCGTCAGGAAGAGCGCCTTGCGCAGCTTGACGTTGGTGAATGGCTCCTTGCGCAGGTTCATGGCCACGCCGAGAGGGTACGTGGCGGGGATGGGGTAGAACTTGATGTTGGGATTCGTCCGCGTAAGAGCGTTCTTTTGAAGCAGGTCCAACCCGCCGGTGGTCTCCGCGCCGAAGTCAATCTTCCCCGCGCGGTACGCGGCGATGAGCGTTGCCTCGTCCGGAACCACGAAGACCTGGAAGCCGTCCAGGTAGGGCAGTCCGGGCCGCCAGTAGCTGGGGTTCTTGACGAACTTGCCGCCCACGGCGGGGGTGTAGCTCTTTATCATGAACGGCCCGGTGCTGATGGCGCGCTCGGCGTCCTTGAAGCCGTCCTCCCCGAACTTGTCCTCGACTTCACGCGGGAGCATGGGCTGGAACGGGTACGGCCCGCCGCGCAGGTAGTTGAGCATGGGCGCGAACGGCGACTTCAGGGTCAGCTTCACCGTGTACTTGTCGGTCGCCTCGGCCTTCGCGACGCGCTCGAAACGCCCCTTCCACGCATAGGTAGCCCCCGGGCGCGCGAGGCGCTGGATATTCCAGACCATGTCGTCGGCGGTGAACTCCCGGCCGCTAACCGGAGGTATGTTCTGCCATTTGACGCCCTTGCGGACGTGCAGAACGAGCGTTGTGGGGTTGGTGTATTCCCACTTCTCCGCCAGCTCGCCCACCGGGTCGCCGCTGACCGCGTCGTAGTTCAGGATACCTTCGCCTATATAGTCCCACAGGTGCACGAACTTGACCCCCCGGTGCGGGTCCCAATGGGGCGGCTCGCTGACGAGGACCAGGTTCATGCTGCCCCCGCGCTTGGGCTCCGTCCCGGATGCGGGCGCGGCGGGCGCGGCGGACGCTGGCCTGGGTGTGGCCGTCGCCTGAGCGGTGACCGGCGCCGAGGGCGCAGCCGGTTGCGCTGGAGCCGCGGGCGCAGGGCGTGACGCCGTTGGCGCGGTCGCGGCCGGCGCGGCGGGGGCCGGCTGCGCCGCCGGGGCGCACGCCCCCATTATAAGGGCCGTTGTGAGAGCCAGAAGCACCAGGACACGCATGTGTGACCGCATGGACTTCCTCCTTTTCGCCTGTACGACCTCTCTACGTGAAGACAGTCCGGCTTCCGGCCGGTCGTCCGCGTTCCTGCAGGGCAAGTCGTCAGGAATGCATCTTTCAACAGCCCCGCACAGCCTACTGGTCCATCCAGAGCACCTCGAAGAGGTTACCGTTATGCACGTAGTCGCTGATGCCGGACTTGAAGTTGCGGACCTGCGGCGCGACGGCGATGAACGTGTACGGCCAGACCATGGGCATCAGTCCCACCAGGTCTTTTGTGGCGTACTCCTCCGCCTCGCGAATGAGCCGTCGCCGCTCATCCTCTCGCACTGTGCCTAGCTGCGCGTCGTTGAGCTGCTTGAGGCGATCGTCTTTGTCGTGCGAGTAGTTCAGGCTGCCACCCGGCGTCAGGTAGTTGCTGACAATCACGCCTGGGTCCGGCGTGCTGTAGACGGGCGTGTAGACCACGGCCTGGAACTGCCCCCGTTGCGCTGAATCAAAGAACGATGCGTCCTCCAGGACGCGGAGGCGGGCGCGGATGTTGAGCGTGCGCAGTTGCTCCGTCATGAACGTGGCAGAGGTCTGCGTGATACGGTTGGTGCGGGAGAGTATCTCCAGGTCGAAACCGTCGGGATACCCCGCATCGATCATCAGCTTTTTCGCGGTCGCCACGTCCTCCTGGCCGCCGGGCGTGTCCTTCGGGCGGAAGCCCGGCCATGTCTTTATCTCATCCGCCGGCACGCCCCAGTCGCCGAAGAAGATGAGCTTGCCGATCGCGCCCTGGCCTTCCGCCAGAATCTTGATGGCGGCCTGGCGGTCCAGCGCAAGGCTGACGGCCTTGCGGACGCGCACGTCGTCAAAGGGCGGCCGGCGCGTGTTCATGGAGAACGCAGGGCCCAGCGGCGAGGGCGAGCTGAAGAACTGCATGGCGGGCGTTGTGGCCTTGAGGGACTCCATCTCGCCCGGGGTCAACGTGGTGAAAACGCGCGCGGTCATGTGCGCCTGACCGGTGCGCATGGCGGCGAGGCGCGTGGCGGCGTCCGTAACGATGCGAATGCTCAGGCGGTCCAGATAGGGCCGCCCACTGACGAAGTAGGAGGGGTTGCGCACGAGCTCCACGCCCACCGCCGGCGTGTAGGACTCCAGCTTGAAGGGGCCGGTGCCAACGGCGTCGGTCTTCATACCGCCCTTGGCTTCCACCACCTTCCTCGGGTACATGGATGTTGATCCCGTGGTCAGGACGGCCATCGTCATGGCCAGGGGAGTCTTGAGTTGTAGCTGAACCGTCCGGTCATCCACCTTCACGACCTTGTCGAAGGAGGGACGTAGCAGCGGCCCGTACCGGCTTGCCACGCCCTGCGGCGGAGTGATGAGGCGCTGCAGGTTGAACGCTATATCGTCCGCCGTCAGCGGGGAACCGTCGTGGAATGTCACGCCTTGCCGGATACGCAATGTATAGACCTTGCCGTCCGGCGAGATATCCCAACTCTCCGCCAGATCCGCCACTATCTTGCTGCTTGTCTCCGTGTCGTACTGCACGATGCGGTTGTACACAGGCGCCACGCCGACGTCCGTGTTGACCGTGGACTCCTGCTGGACGTCCAGGCTGGGGATATTGGCGCCCAGAAGCTCAATGAGACGCCCGCCGCGCTTGGGCGTAGCCGGAGATACTGGCGCGGTGGCCACAGGTCTGGGCGTGGCTGTCGCTGGCGCGGCGGCAGCGGTCGGGGCGGGCGCGGCAGGCGCTGGAGCCGCGGGCGCAGGGCGC